>NZ_JBILQL010000089.1:0-9333 GCF_044373165.1 Flavobacterium sp. | reverse complement strand
AACGGTAAGTTTAGACAAACACGCAATCTCTTGGGCAGAAAGAAGAAGAGAAAAATTAAAAGTAAAAGCGTAAGTAGTATGTCAACAATCGAACAATCTGCAAAAGGAAAAAAAGACGGAGATATCAGATATTTAACGCCTTTGAACATCGAAACCAACAAAACTAAAAAGTATTGTCGTTTCAAAAAATCAGGAATCAAATACGTAGACTATAAAGATCCTGACTTCTTATTGAAATTCGTTAACGAGCAAGGTAAAATTTTACCACGTCGTTTAACAGGAACTTCATTAAAATACCAAAGAAAAGTGTCTGTAGCTGTGAAAAGAGCTCGTCACTTAGCTTTAATGCCGTACGTGGCCGATTTATTAAAATAATAATTAAACAATAGTTGTTGTCTCGTTGCAAAGTAACGAGACTAACTTCTCTAATAAAGGACAACAACATGGAATTGATCTTAAAACAAGACGTTCAAAATTTAGGTTTTAAAGATGACGTAGTAACAGTAAAAAACGGTTACGGTCGTAATTATTTAATTCCGCAAGGGTTTGCTCAATTAGCAACACCTTCTGCCAAAAAAGTTTTAGCAGAAAACTTAAAACAAAGAGCTTTCAAAGAAGCTAAAATTGTGGATGATGCTAAAAAATTAGCTGAGGCTTTAAAAGCTTTAGACATTAAAATCACAGCCAAAGCCGGTGGAGAAAAATTATTCGGTTCGATTACCAACATTGACATTGCTGCTGCTTTAGAAGCTGCCGGTCAACCAATCGACAGAAAATTTATCACTTCGGGTGTGGTTAAACGTACCGGTAAATACGCTGCCAGTGTAAGATTACACAGAGAAGTAGTGGTAGAATTGCCATACGAAATTGTAGCTGAGAAATAATATTTCGACATACAGTATGAAAAGTCCCGATTCGCGTCGGGATTTTTTTTTGAAGCTTTTTCCCGCTATTCATTACAATCTTTAGCGCCGAACACCGGCACAGAAGGATTTTCATTACACACGAACGAAGTGACTGCCGAAGGAATCGGGGCTAGAACAAACCTCAGAACCTAAGAGCCTCAGTGCCTTAGCGTCTTAGCGTCTTAGAAACATAGAACCCGTTCACGGGTTACACGAGACCATTAAAAAACAATAAATAGTTACGAGTGAAATACAAAAGACTAACCAAAGAACAATTCGAAGCCTTGCACCAAGAGTTTAGTAATTTCTTGGCGACACAATCTATTGATAAAGCCGAATGGGATGCTATCAAAACGAATAAGCCTGAAGTAGCCGAACAAGAATTAGACGTGTTCTCCGACTTGATTTGGGAAGGCGTTTTAACCAATGCCCAATATTTAGAGCATTTCTCCAAAAATCATATTTTCCTTTTTCACTGTCAGGAAAAATTAATCCAGTCTATCGTTTTGAAAGCTTTAGAACCGGAAGTAAATTTTATGGAAAAAGAAGGTTTGCAATGGTTAAGCGACAATTTATTTACCGATACAGTTGAAATTCATTTGGGTAAAAAAGAGTACGAGCAAGAACGCAATACGACTATTTTCGATTTGATTACCCAAGGCGCTATTTTAAGCGACGGACAATTATACCTGCAAATTAACGGAATAATTCAGGCGTAAAGTATATTCCTTTTTCAAAAATATTGGCTATTTTAGTGCACACAATTTGCAACTAGTATAGCCAATTTCTTTTTATGGATATTCCCAAAATCATTCAGGATTTACGCGACGAACTCAACCAACACAACCACAATTATTATGTGTTGGACAAACCAATCATTTCTGATTTCGAGTTTGACCAAAAACTGAAACAACTTCAAGAACTGGAAAGCCAACATCCGGAATACTTTGACGAAAACTCTCCAACACAACGTGTTGGCGGAACCGTCACTAAAAATTTCCAAACGGTGGTACACGATTACCGCATGTATTCGTTAGACAACTCTTATTCCAAAGAAGACTTAACCGATTGGGAAAACCGTATTCAAAAAGTTTTAGGCAATGTACTGTTGCAATATACTTGCGAGTTAAAATACGATGGTGCGTCAATTTCCATTACTTATGAGAATGGTAAACTCAAAAGAGCGGTAACCCGTGGTGATGGATTTCAAGGCGATGATGTAACCAACAATATCAAAACCATTAAATCTATTCCATTGCAATTAAAAGGCAATTACCCGGAAAGATTTGACATTCGCGGTGAAATCATACTGCCCTTTGAAGGGTTCGAAAAAATGAACCAAGAATTAATTGAAATTGGAGAGACACCTTATTCCAATCCAAGAAACACTGCTTCAGGCAGTTTGAAATTGCAAGACAGCAGTGAAGTAGCTAAAAGACCTTTAGAATGTTTGTTGTACTTTATTGTAGGGAATAATCTCAACATCAAAACCCAATTTGAAGGTTTAGAAGCAGCCAGGAATTGGGGTTTCAAAGTCCCGAAAGAAGCCAGACTCGCTAATTCTTTAAATGAAGTCTTCGAATACATCAATTATTGGGACGAACACCGACATCACTTGCCTTACGAAACCGACGGCGTTGTAATTAAGGTCAATAGTTTCCAACATCAGGATGAATTGGGCTATACCGCTAAATCACCTCGTTGGGCAATAGCCTATAAATTCAAGGCTGAACAAGTGTCAACCCAATTGAATTCGATTTCCTATCAAGTAGGCCGAACCGGTTCAATTACGCCGGTGGCCAATTTAGAACCGGTGCAATTGGCAGGAACTATTGTCAAACGAGCGTCTTTACACAACGCCGACCAAATTGAAAAGCTCGACATCAGAATAGGCGACACTGTTTATGTGGAAAAAGGAGGCGAAATTATTCCTAAGATTATCGGCGTGGATCTTGCTCAAAGAAATGACAATGCTGAACCTACAATTTATATTACCCATTGTCCGGAATGCCAAACCGAATTAGTGCGCAACGAAGGTGAAGCCAATCATTATTGCCCGAATTTTTACGGTTGTCCGCCACAAATTATCGGTAGAATCCAACACTATATTACGCGAAAAGCCATGGATATAGAAGGTTTGGGTGGCGAAACAGTAGCTTTGCTTTACAACAATGGTTTGGTAAAAGACTATGCTGATTTATACGAGTTGACCGTAGCACAGATTTTGCCTTTAGACCGAATGGCACAAAAATCGGCTGAGAATTTGGTCAATGGTGTTCAAAAATCAAAAGAAGTGCCGTTTGAAAGGGTATTATATGCTATGGGAATTCGCTATGTGGGCGAAACGGTGGCGAAAAAACTGGCCAAACACTACAAATCGATTGACGCGATTAGAAATGCTTCTTTAATGGATTTGATTTTGGTAGATGAAATAGGCGAGAAGATAGCCCAAAGCGTGATTGAATTTTTCGAGAATCAGGAGAATGTCAACATCATTGAGCGATTAAAACAATTTGGCGTCCAAATGGAATTGGTTGAAGTGCACAATCCGAATGCCACGGATAAATTGGTTGGGAAAACCTTTGTGGTTTCCGGTGTTTTTGAAAAATTTTCACGCGACGATTTGAAAAAAGCAATTGAAGATAATGGTGGCAAAGTAGGCAGTTCTATTTCGACTAAAACAGATTATGTAGTTGCCGGTGACAATATGGGTCCGGCTAAATTAGAGAAAGCCAACCAATTAAAGATTCCGATTATTTCTGAAAATGATTTTTTAACCATACTAAATGGCTAATATTTCTTACGCACGGTGCATTTTGTCAAAAATTTTAACAGTAAACAATTGATTTGTGAAATATTAGTTTAATTTTAATTCTCGAATAAGTATTTTAAATAAAATTATGGACAATAATGATTATTTAAAGCGTTGGAATAACAATAAGATAGCCAGTTTATTATTGACCACTTTTTTTATTGTTTCCCTTATAGAGATTATCGCCGAATACAATCAAGATATATATCTGATTTGGTTGACGAAGCCTTTAATTTTGCCATTACTGTTAGCCTATTACATTAGGCGTTCTAAAAAAGCCAACCCATTTTTTTTAGCCGCTTTATTTTTTTGTTGGATCGCCAATATTATTTTTATTGAAAATACTTGGAATTACATACTAATGGGTGTTGGTTTCTTTTTAGTTTACAGAATACTGATAATTAGTATTGTTTTGAAAAAAATTAAGATGCCCAGTTTATTGCCTTTGGTTATAGGCAGTATGCCTTTTGTATTTATCTACGCTTCGGTTACTATTTTTACTTTCAGTTCTCTGGGAGACAGCCTTTATCTTTTCTTACTTCAGGGAGTATTTACGATTTTTTTGGGAGGTTTGAGTTTAGCAAACTATATGATGTCTTCCACTAAAACAAATCGAATTCTGTTTATCAGTACGATGTTGTTTGCCATCAACCAATTCATTTTTGTATTGCGCTTTTATTATGATGATGCTAATTTGTTTCAATCAATTGCCATGGTCTTTTTCGTTTGGGGACAATTCCTGTTGACAAAATATATGCTCAATACCGAAAAGCAAAAAAACCGTTATTTAATTGTAAACAAGTTGAGCGTGATAGATTAATTTTAACCGATTAATGATGATGGTAAAGAAAAACATAAAACTATATTTAACAGTATGTTTTTTTGCTGTGGCTATTTTGGAGGTTATTTCAGAGTATTTACAAAATAAAGATTTGATTTTCAGTCTGAAACCATTAATTACACTTTTGTTAGTTGTGATTTATTGTATTGAATCAAATCAAAGAAACCTGATTTTTATTGCTGCCTTGTTACTTTCATTAATAACAAACATACTGTTTATTCCCAATACAACTACTTATTTGCATTATGCATTGCTTGTCTTTACCATCCATAGGATTGTAGTTGTTTATATGGTTTTGAGATTGCAAAAAATTAAAGACTACATACCGGTTTTAATAGCAACAGTACCGTTTTTATTAATCTTTTTCTATTTGTTTATGGAGACCGCTGAAATTCCGGAAAGAAGTTATTACCTTTTGGTATTACAAAATATACTGATTTCAATTCTCTCCGGTTTGGCTTTGTCCAGTTATGTGATGAATGACAACAAGCAAAACTCAATGCTGTTGATTGCTGTGCTTCTTTTTGTAATGCTACAGTTTATTGTCTTTATTGAAAAATACCTTTTGGTCAACGAATACACTTCAATTCTCCGTCCTTTGGCAATGACTTTCAATGTGCTGGCATTCTTTTCACTTTACAAATATGTAATTATTGCCGAAAAATCAAACAAAAATTGATTTTCCTTTGGAGGCAATAGCCGTATCATCGTCAAAATAGAAGTCAATTCGACCTAAGTTGATCCCATAACAACCTACTTGATTTACCAAGACTTCTTGTCCGTTCAAATTTTTTAAAACGGTAGGTTTATCCAGGAAAGTATGAGTATGTCCGCCAATGATTAGGTCGATATCTTTAGTCAAGGTAGCCAATTTTGTATCGCAAATTTTTTCCGGATCATCTTTATATTTATAACCCAAATGCGACAAGCAAATGACCAAATCACATTTTTGTTCTTGTTTTAAAATTCGTGTCATGTCTTGAGCAACTTCAACCGGATTAAGGTAAACCGTTTCTTTGTAATGCTTTTTGTCAACTAAACCATCTAAGCCGACACCTAATCCGAAAACACCAACTTTTATACCGTCTTTATTCAGTATTTTGTAAGGTTTTACATGACCGTTCAGTACAGTGTTTTTGAAATCGTAATTGGCCGAAACAAATTCAAAAGAAGCATGAGGCAATTGAGCGTACAAGCCATCGATTCCGTTGTCAAAATCGTGGTTACCAATGGTAGCTAAATCGTATTTCATCATACTCATCAACTTGAATTCTAATTCACCGCCATAATAGTTAAAATAAGGAGTACCTTGAAAAATATCACCGGCATCCAACAACAATACATTTGGATTTTCCTTGCGGATAGATTCAATCAATGCTGCTCTTCGGGCAACGCCACCCATGTTTGGGTTTTTGGGATGGTTTTCCGGAAAAGGATCTATATAACTGTGTACATCATTGGTGTGTAAAACAGTAAGATGTTTGGTGTTCAAAGATTTAAAACTGCTTAAAGATAAGCCACCCAAACCCAATAGGGCAGAAGTAGCGGCTGTTTTTTGGATAAAATCTCTTCTTTTCATCTTAAAGTTCTTTACTAATTCTTACGTCTTTTTCGGCTTTGATTACTTTGTTGTCTTTGAAGTAGTCGATTATGATATTGCGCAATTTATAATCAAGGTCGTATTTCTTAACATGTTCTTTAAAGAAGGTCATATTGTCACCACCATTGACCAAATAATCTGAAGTTACCACAAAATATATTCTTTCAATTTCCAATTCTTTACCGTTGATCAAAATATTTTTAGGTTGGTTGTCTTTGCCTATAGTGAAAGTCAAACCTTTTAACGGATGCGGTTTTTTTTCTTTAATAATATAATTTGTCATTTCAATGATTTGTTGGCTTTTTAAACCAACAACTATAGCACTGTTTTCGAACGGCATAATTTCAAAAGCATTTCTTGCCGTTACATCGCCTTTTGTTATAATGGTTCTGATTCCACCGTGGTTTAACAAACAAATATCAATTGCTTTTTGTTCTCTTTGCTTGAAAATAAGATTGGATTTTTCAAAAGTAATATCGGATAAAAAATTCCCCATAGGTGTTTGCCATTCTCCTGATTTGTCAATGGTTTCTGGAGCATTGGCTAAAACCAAACTCAAATCTTTATCAATATTATCGCGATAAGGTTTAATGAAGTTTTCTATTTGCTTTGTCTGTTCGCTGTTGCCAAAACCATTATTTTCAGATTGTTGCTCGGTAATACCAATTTCCTTGCCATCAACACGGGTGATGTGAAATTTCTTTTCGGCACAAGATACAAGGGACGCAAATGTTAATAATAAAACAAAAAGTTTTATTTCAAGACTATAGTTTTTTAGTTTTACCATCGCTTTTGGCTCTTATTTTAGTAATTTTGCAATTCAAGTAAAAGTAGTATGTTTTTAAATTACTTAAAGGATTTTTCAACAAAAAAAATAGTTAAAAAAAGGTTGTCAAATGTAAAACATTTAACTTCAGAGGGTGAAATAAAAACTGTTGGGATTATTTTTGATGAAACCTACTTTAACGAAAGAGAAGCATTAGTTAAAGAATTACTCCAAAAAGGAATTGGCGAAAAGGATGTTAAAGTATTGGTTTTTAAAGATAAAATCAAGAAAAACGAGCAATTCGATTATCCGACTTTCAGTTATAAGGATTTAAGTTGGCATGGAACAGTTGATAAAAAAGAAGTAAATGATTTTATTGCTGAACCCTTTGATTTATTAATCAATTATTATGATACAGAGAAAGCGTCATTATTGTTGGTTTCTCATCTGTCAAAAGCTGTTTTTAAAGTAGGATTTGCATCCATTGATAAAAGACTGAATCATTTTATGATTAATACCAATGCTGAAAATTACAAAGTCTTTGCAGACGAACTGTTCAAATATTTAAGAATTCTAAACAAAATTTAAAATGCAATCATTAATAGGTACCGGAGTTGCGCTAATTACCCCTTTTAAAAAAGATTTTTCTGTAGATGTTGAAGCATTAAAAGCCATCGTTAATTTTCAAATTGACAATGGGATTGATTATTTAGTGGTTTTAGGAACCACAGCCGAAAGTGCTACATTGTCTAAAGAAGAAAAAGAGTTGGTAATAAAGACCATAGTTGAAGCCAATAAAGGAAGATTGCCATTAGTACTGGGAGTTGGCGGAAATAACACTCAAGAAGTAGTAGCAGAACTAAAATCGAGAGATTTAAGCGACTTTGAAGCCATACTTTCTGTTTCGCCCTATTACAACAAACCAACACAAGAAGGTATTTATCAGCATTTTAAAGCTGTGGCCGAAGCTTCACCGGTTCCGGTAATTTTATACAATGTTCCGGGAAGAACAGCCAGCAATATGTTACCAACTACTACAATTCGTTTGGCTAATGATTTCAAAAATATTGTTGCGATTAAAGAGGCTGCTGGTGATATTGTTCAAGCAATGAAATTAATACAGCATGCACCCAAAGATTTTTTAGTTATTTCGGGTGACGATATGGTTACTCTGCCAATGGTTTTAGCCGGTGGTGCTGGAGTTATTTCGGTAATTGCCGAAGGTTTTCCTAAGCAATTTTCGGAAATGGTTCATTTAGGATTGAATAAAAAAGTTGATGAAGCTTACAAACTTCATTATTTGTTAATGGATTCAATTGATATGATTTTTGAACAAGGAAATCCGGCTGGAATCAAAGAAGTATTTAAAACATTGGGCTTAGCTGAAAATACAGTTCGATTACCATTGGTAAATGTTGAGGAAAATTTAGCCAACAAACTCAAAGATTTTACAAACAAAATCTCGAGTATGTAGTTTTTTAGCGTGCAAAAAAAATATTTTGCCGTAAACAATTAATAACTAAATTTGTCCCCTATTTCTGGGACTGATTTAAAGTCGGAAATGACTTAAACATCAGTAATCTTAAACATAATAATGAAGAATTTTTTAGCCCTTATAATCGTTGTTGTTTTTTTTGCTTCTTGTAGCGAGTACCAAAAGGCATTAAAATCCGAGGATATCGCCGTGAAATTTACTATGGCAACCAAGATGTATGATGCCAATAAGTATAACAAAGCCATTCGTTTGTTCGAACAAATTGCTCCGAGTTATAAAGGAAAGCCTCAGGCAGAAAGATTGTTCTATATGTATTCTCAATCGCTTTATAAAACCAATCAGTTTTATTTGGCAGGATACCAATTTGAGAGTTTTTCTTCCAGTTATCCCAAGAGTGAAAAAGTTGAAGAAGCTTTATTTTTAGGCGCCAAATGTTTTTCAAAACTATCACCGGTTTACAGTTTGGATCAAGTAGACACCTACAAAGCCATAGATAAATTGCAAAACTTTATCGATGTTTATCCCAACTCAACCTACTTAGCCGAAGCGAATGTGATTGCCAAAACACTAAGAGAGAAGTTAGAGAAAAAAGCCTACGAAAATGCTAAGCAATACAATACCATATCTGATTATAAGGCAGCTATGGTGGCATTTGATAATTTTATCGTAAATTTTCCGGGTACACCATACAAAGAGAAAGCCCTTTTTTACAAATTAGATTCAGCTTACAACTTGGCCATCAATAGTATTACCAGTAAAATGGAAGAACGTTTGAATGCTGCCTTAACAGCTTACCAAGGTTTAATGAAGTTTAAGCCGGATACAGAATACAAATCAAAAGCCGATGAAATGTTGGCCCGAATTGAAAACGATTTAAAACAATTTTCTAAATAATAAGTCATGGATTTAAAAAA
>NZ_JBILQL010000056.1:0-15190 GCF_044373165.1 Flavobacterium sp. | reverse complement strand
ATGCACCGGTAAACACAATTACCTACAACAAAACGGCAATTGAAGAGCGTACCGGCAATGTTTACGAGGCAATTACAATAATGGCTAAAAGAGCAAACCAAATCAATTCTGAAATAAAAAAAGAGTTGACTGAAAAGTTAGAAGAGTTTGCTACCTACAACGATAGTTTAGAAGAAATCTTCGAAAATAAAGAACAAATCGAAGTGTCTAAATTTTACGAAAAGTTGCCTAAACCTCATGCCTTAGCTGTTCAAGAATGGCTGGATGACAAAATTTATTACAGAGATACTACAAAAGACTAATTGCAATGTCTGTTTTAAGCGGTAAAAAAATATTACTCGGTGTTTCAGGAGGAATTGCTGCTTACAAAACGGCGACATTAGTCAGATTATTTATAAAAGCCGGTGCCGATGTCCAAGTGGTCATGACACCGGCTTCTAAGGATTTTGTAACACCTTTAACTTTATCCACATTGTCCAAAAATCCCGTTCATTCTACTTTTTATAAGGAAGAAGACGAGAATGGCCTGTGGAACAATCACGTTGAACTTGGCCTTTGGGCCGATTTGATGCTTATTGCTCCGGCCACCGCCAACACTTTATCCAAAATGGTTAACGGTAATTGTGACAATCTTTTGATTGCGACCTATTTATCTGCCAAATGTCCGGTTTATTTTGCACCGGCAATGGATTTAGACATGTACAAGCATCCTTCAACTCTTGCCGGTTTTCAAACCTTAAAGCAATTCGGCAATACCATTATTCCTGCGGAAAGTGGGGAATTGGCCAGTGGATTATCCGGGGAAGGCCGAATGGCAGAGCCAGAAAATATAATAGCTTTTATTGAAAAAGACTTAGAAAATCAATTGCCTTTAAAAGGAAAAAATATACTAATCACGGCGGGACCAACTTATGAAGCCATCGATCCGGTTCGTTTTATAGGCAATCATTCTACAGGAAAAATGGGTTTTGATATTGCGGAAAGTGCCGCAAAATCAGGAGCAAATGTCATTTTGGTTTCCGGTCCAACGGCTTTAGAGGTTAAGAATAGCAATATTAAATTAGTGAGAGTAACTTCGGCATCCCAAATGTTTGAGGCTTGTCATCAGTTTTACAAAGAGGTTGATGTAGCCATTTGCGCAGCTGCCGTGGCCGATTACAAACCTAAGTATACAGCCAACCAAAAAATCAAAAAGAGTGATAACTCATTCACTATTGAACTCGAAAAGACCAAAGATATTTTGGCTTCACTAGGAGAAATTAAGCAAAATCAATTTTTAATCGGTTTTGCTTTGGAAACAGAAAATGAAATTGAAAATGCTAAGTTGAAAATTCAGAAAAAAAACTTAGATTTGATTGTTTTAAATTCGCTACAAGATCAAGGTGCCGGATTTGCCACTGCTACCAATAAAGTTACTATTATTGATAGTCAATTTGTGGTTGAACCAATGCCATTGAAATCAAAAGAAGCTGTTGCGGATGATATTATCAATAAAGTAATTTTGCATTATGAAAAAAATAGCTAGTTTTCTTTTTTTGTTTTTTATAGGATTGAGTCAGGCACAACAATTAAACTGTACTGTTCAAGTCAATTCCGATAAAGTAACTACTGCCAATACCCAAATTTTTAAAAATTTAGAAATTTCCATCAGCGAATTTGTCAATAAAACCGATTGGACAGGAGAAGAGTACAAGCAACACGAAAAAATAAACTGTTCTATGGTTATCACCCTTAACAGTTATGATTCCAATCAGTTCACCGGAACTTTACAAATTGAATCTACAAGACCCATTTTCAATTCTACTTATTCCTCTCCGGTATTCAATTATAATGACAAAGACTTCAGTTTTCGTTATATAGAATTTGAAAATTTAATTTTTAATCCGGCCAGTTTCGATTCTAACTTAGTTTCAGTTTTAGCCTTTTACAGCTATATGATATTAGGTTTTGATGCTGATACTTATTCATTAAATGGAGGCAGATCTTGGTTTGACACGGCACAACAGGTTTTATCGGTAGCGCAACAAAGTGGTTACAAAGGTTGGACTCAAGCCGATGGCAACCAAAACCGTTTTTTTTTAATCAGCGACTTACTTTCGGGAACCTTTGATGCTTTCAGGGAATCAATGTACCATTACCATAGAAACGGATTAGACAACATGACTAAAGACACCAAAGCATCTAAGGAAAAGATTATAGAGTCAATCTCTACACTCAGTGCGATTTATAATGTTCGTCCCAATGCTTTTTTAACTCGCGTATTTTTTGACGCTAAAGTCGATGAAATTGTATCGATACTATCCGGCGGTCCTAAAGTTTCTATTTCAGAAACCGTTGATCTTTTGAATAAAATTTCTCCTCTTAACTCAGGGAAATGGACAACTATTAAGTTGTAATTTACTGTTTACTGCTTTAAACCTTACCACATTTTGCTAACATGATTACGTCGCTGTCGATTGAAAATTTTGCTTTGATTGAAAAATTAAACATTGATTTTTCTAAAGGTTTTTCAATTATAACAGGCGAAACCGGAGCCGGAAAGTCAATTCTTTTGGGCGCTTTAGGATTGGTGTTAGGCAAAAGAGCTGATTTATCTTCTTTAAAAAACAAAGAAGAAAAGTGTATTGTAGAAGCTAATTTCAATATTGGTAAATATGATTTAAAATCATTTTTTGAGGGTAATGAAATGGATTATGAAGAGGAAACCATCATTAGAAGAGAGATTTTACCTTCCGGAAAATCCAGGGCTTTTGTAAACGATAGTCCGGTTAATTTACAACAGTTACAAGATTTGAGTCTGTTTTTGATTGATGTTCATTCCCAACACCAAACTTTGGAATTGTCGGAGGAAGATTATCAATTTAAAATTATTGATGCCATCGCGGCCAATCAAGCAATCTTATTGGCTTATTCAACCCAATTGAAACAATACCGAACGGCTAAAACCGATTTAGAATCGAAACAAAACAGTTTGTCAGCCATATTAAAAGAGAAAGATTACAATGAATATCTTTTCAATGAATTGCAAGCAGCCAATTTGAAAGTCGGTGAATTAGAAGAGTTGGAAAAAAGTTATGAAGCTTTAAACAATGTTGAGTTTATAAAAGACAATCTTTCGATGCTATTGTCTTTAGCCAATGAGGAACAATTTGGGTTGTTGAAGAATGCAAAAGAATTCAAATCGATACTGCAAAAAAACAGCGGTTTTTCAGCGGAATACCAAGCTTTGTTCGAAAGAGCCAATTCGGTTTTTATTGAGTTGGATGATATAGTAGCCGAATTGTCTAAAGAATCCGAATCAGTGATGAGCGATCCTGAAAAGTTAGAATCTATCAATCAAAAGCTACAGCTGATTTACACTTTACAAAAGAAACATCAAGTACTAACGGTTGATGAGCTGATAGCAATCCAAAGCGAGTTGGAATCTAAAGTAGTTTCTGTCTCCAATTTAGAAGCAGAAATCGTGGCTTTGCAAAATGCAATTCAGGTATACGAGAAAGAATTGGAGTCGATTGCCGTTCGAATCACAAACAGTAGGAGTGAAGCTATTCCTGACTTAACAGCACAATTGGTTCAAATTTTATCCCAATTAGGCATGCCGAATGTGAGATTTAAAATAGAGATTACTCCTTCCGCAACATATCGAAATAACGGAAAAGACGATTTAGCATTTTTATTTTCCGCCAACAAAGGAACCGATTTCGGATACTTGAAGAAAGTGGCTTCGGGTGGAGAAATGTCGAGGATAATGCTCGCTGTAAAGTCGGTTTTATCACAATATTCAAAATTGCCAACTATTATTTTTGATGAAATCGACACCGGTGTTTCGGGGGAAATCGCCAATAAAATGGGAGAAATTATGCAAAAAATGAGTCAAACCATGCAAGTTTTTGCCATCACGCATTTACCCCAAATTGCGGCCAAAGGGATATCTCATTACAAGGTTTATAAAACAGTCTCCGGCGAAAGTACTGTCTCTGAATTAAAATTGTTAACTAACGAAGAACGAATTTATGAAATAGCAGAAATGCTTTCCGGAAAAGAGATTAGCGATTCGGCATTGAATCATGCCAAAGCATTGCTGAACTAACCGTTTTAATTTATTATTTTTGTACCACTTTTAATCTAGATAATACAACTTAATTTCAATCCAATATGATTATAGAACCAAGAATGCGCGGCTTTATTTGTTTGACAGCTCACCCTGAAGGATGTGCGCAAAGCATTAAAAATCAAATTCATTACGTAAAATCAAAAGGTGCCATTGAAGGTGCCAAAAAAGTTTTGGTAATCGGAGCTTCAACAGGATTCGGATTGGCTTCGAGAATAACCAGTGCATTTGGTTCAGGTGCTGCCACTATTGGTGTTTTTTTTGAAAAAGAACCGGCCGAAGGGAAAACCGCTACTCCGGGATGGTATAATACTGCTGCTTTTGAACAAGAGGCAACCCAAGCCGGTTTGTATGCTAAAAGTATCAATGGCGATGCTTTTTCAAACGAAATAAAGCAAAAAACAATTGATTTAATCAAAACCGATTTGGGTCAGGTTGACATGGTAATTTACAGTTTGGCTTCACCGGTTCGTATGCATCCTATAACCGGCATTTTGCACCGTTCTGTTTTAAAACCCATCGGAAATACTTTTACCAATAAAACCGTTGATTTTCATACCGGTAATGTGACTCAAGTTTCTATCGAGCCTGCTAATCAGGATGATATCGACAATACCGTTGTGGTAATGGGAGGCGAAGATTGGGCTATGTGGATGGATGTATTGCAAAAAGCGGGTGTATTAGCTGATGGTGTTTCCACTATCGCATACTCATACATAGGGCCTGAAGTGACCGAAGCCGTCTACAGAAAAGGTACCATAGGAAGAGCCAAAGACCATTTAGAAGCCACTGCATTTGAAATTACAGACAGTTTAAAATCAGTAAACGGAAAAGCTTATGTTTCAGTTAATAAAGCATTGGTTACCCAAGCAAGTTCAGCCATACCGGTAATTCCGTTGTACATTTCTTTACTGTATAAGATAATGAAAGCCGAAGGGGTACATGAAGGTTGTATAGAACAAATCCAACGTTTATTTTCAGAAAGATTATATACAGGATCAGAAGTACCAACCGATGATAAAGGCAGAATCAGAATAGATGATTGGGAAATGAGAGAAGATATTCAGGAAAGAGTAAAAACTTTGTGGGCAACTGCCAGTACAGAAAATCTTCCTGAGATTGGCGATTTAGCCGGATACAAACAAGATTTTCTGAACTTATTTGGATTTGGTTTTGAAGGGGTTGATTATAATTTGGAATCAAATGAGATGACACTAATCCCAAGTATAACTAACGATTAAATTTTTTTTTTTCTTATTTAACTTATTTAATCCCACAAAAAATTTGTGGGATTTTTTATTTTATTTATCTTTATATTCAATTAACTTTTAATCTTTAACAAATGAAAAAAATTACTTTAATGTATTTTTGTTTGCTTGGAAGTTTACTGACATCCTATGCTCAGTTTACAGAAAATTTCGACGCAGGCACTACTTTACCGGCCGGTTGGAGCATTATCAACGGTGGTGACACAGGTACTTGGACTTTCGGTACACCCGGTTCCGGTACAGCCAACAGTGGTACTAATGTGGCCAGAATACTTTATGATGCTAATATAGCACATGATGATTATTTGGTTACACCACAATTTACAGTGACTTTAGGTGTTTCTGAACAATTGAGCTTATGGGCAAGACACAGATCAAACACTTTTCCCGAACCATTTGATATCCTTTTATCAACGACTGGAAATGCAGCAACAGATTTTACAACCACCATTGCTGCAGCGGTAACCCCAAATAATACATGGCAAAAATTCACGTATGCGTTGACCGCTTATGCAGGTCAAACAGTATATATTGCCTTCAGAACAACCACTTTAGATGAGTGGGAGTTGTATTTGGATGATATTTCTGTTGGTGCAATTCCAAACCCACCGGATTATGTTAACTTGCAGTTTCCTTCATCAGCCACTATTGTTCAAGGTGGTTCTGTTACCGTATATGGTCGTATCTACGAAGCCGGTTTAACCGATACTACAACCGGACAAGCTCCAGGCATTCAGGCTTGGGTTGGTTATAATAATGCTAACACAAACCCTAATACATGGACTACTTGGGTTCCGGCCACTTTTAATGTAGAAGCCGGTAATGATGATGAATATCAAGCTACGATTGGTGCTAATTTAATACCCGGAACGTACTATTATGCTACCAGATTTACTTTAAATGGTGGTAATTTCTTTTACGGTGGTATTGATTCAAGTAATAATGGTAACTTTTGGAATGGAACCACACACAATAGTGGTATCTTAACGGTAACTCCTCCACCGCCTCCGGCTAACGATGAGTGTTCCGCTGCAGTAGCCTTAACAGTAAACCCTGATTTTAATTGTGGTACCGTTACAGCAGGTACAGTTTTAGGAGCTACAGCTTCATCTACAGACGCTACAGCTTGTTTTGGTACTGAAGATGATGATGTTTGGTACTCTTTTGTTGCTACCGCAACATCACACAGAATAAGTTTGTTAAATATTGCCGGTTCAACACTAGATATGTATCATTCCTTATGGACTGGTGCTGATTGTGGTTCTTTAACTTTAGTACCGGGTTCATGTTCAGATAATGATACCAGTAACCCAACAGGTTTAACTATTGGTCAAACCTATTATGTTCGTGTTTACACTTGGACTGCTAATGTGGCTCAAACTTCAACTTTTAATATTTGTATCGGAACACCTCCGCCACCACCTTCAAATGATAATTTTGCTACTCCAATTGCTGTTTCTTGTGGGAATGTTTATACAGGTAATACATCGGCACCGGTTACATTAGATGAGAATGATGCTCCTGATGGTTTTGGTGCCGACTTGGACGCTCCGAATTTATGGTACTCATTCACCGGTTCCGGTTCTCCACAAACCGTTACAATTGATTTATGTGGATCAAGTTATGATACTTCTGTCTTAGTTTATACCGGTACTTCTGGAAACTTAACTTTAGTAGCCGCTAATGATGATGATGCAACTTGTAATGCAACAAATGATTCAACACGTTCAAGATTAAGTTTTACTTCTAATGGGAATACTACCTATTACATAACTGTTGAAGGTTGGAATGTGGGAAGTGTTGGTGCTTTCACCATGAATGTTACTTGTGCAGCTGTTAATCCGCCTGCAGTAAACAACCAAGATTGTGCAACGGCTTTAAATGTTAATGTTAATGGTACTGACACAGCTTCTGATAATTCATTTGGCACAGTTAATCCTACACAACCAACTTGTGATCAGTTCGGTGCTATTCAAGATGTTTGGTTCTCCTTTGTTGCGCCGACTTCAGGTTCAGTTACAGCTTTATTAACCCCGGGAACAATGACTTCATTAAATTATGTAGTTTATTCTGGTGCCTGTGGAGCTTTAGTTCAAGTTGGGACTTGTAATGCTAACTTAACAGTTGCCGATACTGAATCTTATCCTAATTTAACTCCGGGCGACACTTATTTTATTCAAGTATGGAGTAATGCTGCTGAGCAAGGTACTTTCACCTTGAGATTAAGTGATGATGGTCTTGGTAATGATTCATTCGATAGTTCTAACTTTACTTATTATCCAAACCCTGTTAAGAATGTATTAAACCTTTCTTACAATCAAAACATCGCTGCTGTTGATGTATTTAACTTGATCGGACAAAAAGTTAGCAACAATGAAATTAATGCTACCGTTGGACAAGTTGACATGACCGAATTACCTAGCGGTGTTTATTTGGTTAAAGTAACTACAGCCAACAACCAATCTAAAACTATCAGAGTTATCAAAGAATAGTTTACTTTCAATAGTATTTAATCAAAGACCACCTAAATTTTAGGTGGTCTTTCTTTTTGATAAAACCTTATCTTTGTTAAAAATTATCAGATGTTTTTTTCAATCATTATACCGGTTTACAATCGTCCGGATGAAATCAAAGAGTTGCTTGAAAGTCTCTTAGTTTCAAGTTATAAAAAGCCTTATGAAATTGTAGTCATTGAAGATGGTTCCTCAATTCCTTGTCAAGATATTATTGAATCGTTTAGCAAAAAATTAAATGTTTCCTACTATTTTAAAGACAATAGCGGTCCGGGTGATTCTAGAAATTTTGGAATGAAAAAAGCCAAAGGAGATTATTTCTTGATTTTCGATTCAGATTGTATCATTCCAAAAGAATACTTAACCGAGGTCGAAAAAGAACTTGAATCAGAATTTGTAGATTGCTTCGGCGGGCCGGATGCCGCTTTAAGTTCATTTTCTAAAATTCAAAAAGCCATCAATTTTGCTATGACTTCCTTTTTAACAACCGGAGGAATAAGAGGAGGCTCTGAAAAAATTGGGAAATTTCAACCCAGAAGTTTCAATATGGGTATTTCTAAAACAGCTTTCGAGGCTTCTAAGGGTTTCGGAAATATCCACCCTGGCGAAGATCCGGACTTATCAATCAGGCTATGGAAAATGGGATATAATACCCGATTATTTCCCAAAGCTTATGTGTATCACAAACGCCGAATCGACTGGAATAAATTCTCTTTACAAGTTGCTAAATTTGGTAAAGCCAGACCTATACTGGACAGTTGGTATCCCGAATATCGAAAACTGACTTTTTTCTTCCCAACCTTATTTATACTTGGCTTATTTGTTTCGGTGTTATTGCTTTTAATTGGACTGACATTGCCAATTCTTTGCTATGGCTTTTATTATTTATTATTGTTTATATCGGCTGCACTTCAATATAAAAGTATCGAAATCGGAGCTTTAGCCTTGATAGCAGTTACCAAACAGTTTTGGGGATATGGCCTTGGCTTTTTAGAATCATACATTAAGGTCAAACTATTAAAACAAAAGCCTCAAGTAGCATTTCCGGAACTTTTCTTCAAAGTAAAATCATGACAAAAATAATTGGATTGACCGGCGGTATTGGCAGTGGAAAAACTTTGGTAGCAAATTATATCAAGTCGAAAGGTATTCCTGTATACATAGCTGATGAAAATGCCAAAAAAATAATGAACTTACCTTCAGTTGTTGAAGCTATTAAGAATACTTTCGGCCATGAAGTAATAGAGGATAAAGTGGTCAACCGCCAAAAACTCTCCGAATTGGTTTTCCAATCTCCCGAAAAATTAAAAAAACTAAATGCTATTATCCATCCAATAGTTAAACAAGATTTTGACAATTGGGTAAAGCAACACCACAATTACCCATTTGTTGTAAAAGAAGCTGCCATTTTATTCGAAAGTGGCAGCCATCATTTTTGTGACCTGATCATAACTGTTACCGCACCTTTAGCCATTCGTATACAAAGGGTTATTGATCGCGATCATACAACAGAAGAGCAGGTTTTGGCTCGGATTAAAAACCAATGGGATGACGAAAAAAAAATTGCCCTCAGCCACTTTGTTATCCAAAATATAACCATCGAAGACACTAAAAATCAAGTAGATGATATTCTTAAAACATTGAAAAATAATCAAAATTAAGATAAGTTGTTAATGTTTGGTTAATGTATTTATTGTCTAAATGTTAAAATGCTAAATTTGTTTGATGAATAAGTTGTTTTTTCGAATCCTTGTAGTTTTAATGAGCCTGTCATTGATAGGTATAATTTTAGTACAAGTTTATTGGTTCGATAAATCGTTTGAAAATAATGAAGAACAATTTAAGTTTCATGTAAAACAGGTTTTGGGTAATGTTGCCAATAAGCTTCAAAAATACGAAGCTTACACTTTCTACGAAAAATACAATCACGTTAAAGACAGTATTGGTAAAGCACCTGAGAAAAGCGACTTTTTAGAGTTTGGTTATTTTCAAAGAGACTCAAGAACCAATGAAACAGTTGTTTATTCAAATAGTATTGTTGCCGAGGATTACGGAATTGCACCATCGTTCTTTGAAAAAAAACTCGATAGTTTAAGAGGAATCAAAAATTTTTCTGCTAATAGAAAAACGGAAGTTTATACCGACGATGTTGATGAATCATCTATCAAACAAAGTATGTCACCTGATGTGAAAATTGAAAAATCCGGTTCGTTGGATTTGTTGAATAATGCTCAGTTTGAAATGTTTTTTAAAGATATTGCCGCCATGCGACCCATTCAAGAAAGAATTTCAAATGAGTTATTGCAAAAAATGCTGGCCGATGAACTCAAAGAATACGGTGTAAAAACACCTTTTGAATACAATGTTTACAGCAATGGTCTAGCTACCAAAGTAAAGTCGGAAAATTTTAGATACGATAAAGCTTCTACTTATTCTATACCCATCTTTATTGATAACGACGGCAATAACAAGTACCAATTGCTCATTACATTTCCGCAGAAGAAAAAATTTTTGTTCTCAGAGCTAATTGGCATTTGTATACTATCTATCATCTTTACACTTATCATCATCATTGCTTATTCGAGTGCTTTGAGTCAGCTAATCAAACAACGTCAGATTTCTGAAATCAAAACCGATTTCATAAATAATATGACTCACGAATTCAAAACGCCAATTGCCACTATCAACTTGGCTTTAGATGCTATTAAGAATCCCAAAGTGATAGAAGATAAAGAAAAAGTGCACCGTTATTTGCAAATGATACGCGATGAAAATAAACGAATGCACGCTCAAGTTGAAAATGTATTGCGCATTTCAAAACTCGAGAAAAAAGAACTCGACATCAGTAAAGATTCTAATGATATACATGGAATTATTGAAGATGCTATAGAACACGTACATTTAATTATTGAAGATCGAGAAGGTAAAATAACAACCCATTTCGAGGCAACAAGAACAACTGTATTGCTTAACGATGTACACTTTACCAATGTTATCGTAAACATATTAGACAATGCCATCAAGTATTCGCCTTTAGCGCCTATAATCGATGTCTATACCGAAAACGTAAAAGAGTTTGTTATCATTAAAATAAAAGACCAAGGCGCCGGAATGTCAAAAGTGGCTCAAAAAAGAATTTTCGAAAAATTCTACCGAGAACACACCGGTGACTTGCACAATGTAAAAGGCCATGGCTTAGGTTTGGCTTATGTAAAAAGAATATTAGACGACCACAATTGTCAAATATTTGTAGAAAGCGAAAAAGGAAAAGGAAGCACATTTGTAATTAAAGTCCCACTCATAAATTAAAAAAAACTATGGAAACAA
The DNA here is from genome assembly GCF_044373165.1 of Flavobacterium sp. GTDB lineage: Bacteria > Bacteroidota > Bacteroidia > Flavobacteriales > Flavobacteriaceae > Flavobacterium. The sequence continues at coordinate 3,971 of NZ_JBILQL010000056.1, read as the reverse complement.
ATAAAAAAATACTTTTAGTAGAAGATGACCAAAATTTCGGTATCGTATTAAGAGAATATCTTACCCTAAACGATTTCGATGTGACCTTGGCCAAAAATGGGATGGAAGGCTTCGAAAAATTCAAAAAAGACAATTACGATTTGTGCATCTTAGATGTGATGATGCCATACAAAGACGGCTATACCTTAGCCAAAGAAATCAGAGAAAAAAACAAAGACGTGCCTTTAATTTTCTTAACGGCAAAATCCATGAAAGAAGATGTAATGAAAGGCTACAAAGTTGGTGCCGATGATTATTTGAATAAACCCTTTGACTCCGACGTTTTATTAATGAAAATCAAAGCCATCATCCAAAGAAAAGCTTCTGAAACCAAAAATGCGCCGGCTAAATTTGAATTCCAAATCGGAAAATTTTTGCTCAACTCTAAATTGCGTTTCTTAAAATTTGAAGACCAAGAGCCTATCAAATTATCGCCAAAAGAATCAGATTTATTGAAAATGATGGCGGTTTACGAAAATGATTTGATGCCGCGCGAATTGGCCTTAACCAAAATTTGGAGAGAAGACAACTACTTCACCTCAAGAAGTATGGATGTTTACATCGCCAAGTTGCGTAAGTACTTAAAAGACGACCCTAATGTCGAAATCCTTAACATCCACGGAGAAGGTTTCCGTTTGGTGGTGAAGAAATAAATAGAATCCCTGTCTAATGACGGGGATTTTTTTTTTAAGAGCTGTTTACTTCGTCAGTTCGCTTTTTAGGAGCTCGTGTCCGGCTTTCCATTCTATCTTTTTTCCAATAGTCTTGGTGTCCCAAGGCTATTGGAAAAAAGGATGCCATTCCAATCCGGGCTAGGGCAAAGTCTTACCTACGAAGCAATTGCATAGCAAAACAAGTCTTATCCTCACGGGCAACAGCAAAAGTAACAGTATCTTCTATAGTCTTTTGTTGGATGGTTACCATATCATTTAACGAAACTTCTTTTAGATAATTCATCTCAATACTAACTATCTTTTGGTTTTGAATAAGGGCTGCGTCAACAGTGTCCAAACACCATTCTAAATACTTCACACTATTGGCATGATTCACTATATCCAAATCGGAAAGCTTTACACTATGGGAACCAACCGTTTGCATTTCGTGCTGGAAATCAATTTTACCGAATGTTTGTTTGGTAGCTCTGTCAGGAAATTTTTCAAAATGCTCATGTGGCAAAGCCAAATTTTCAGGACGGCGCGTTTTTGTGTTGAAAACCGCCCAAAATGTTTCGCAACCTATAATTTTTTCCTCACCAACATACATTTCCAAACAACGAATGGAACGCGAATTTTCTAATGAATTAATCCAAGTTTTTACGGTTACTGTATCTTTCCATCGAGGTAAACGACTAATCTCCACCCGCATTCGGCTCAACACCCAAGCCTGATGGTGTACTTGCATATCGCTAAAACTAATGCCGCCCAATTCGGCATGTGATGCGGCAGTCAATTGCAGCATGTTACACAAATCAGTATATTTTAAATAACCGTTCGGATAACATTGCAAAAAATTGATTTCCCAATCTTTGGATAGTTTTGAAGTGAAATTTGGAGCAATAGGCATATAAATAATTATGGATTACGAATTACGAATTGGTTTTCTATTTGCTCAATAATTGAGGTATAGTCAGTTTTATAATCAAACCAAGTGGTATTCTCTGTTCTTTTGAACCAAGTGATTTGACGTTTAGCAAAGCGGCGTGTGTTCATTTTAATGTTCTCAACGGCTTGGTCTAAAGTAACTATACCGTCAATATAGTCGAAGAGTTCTCGGTAACCCACAGTTTGTAAAGCATTCAATTGTTTGTTCGGATATAATTGTTCCGCTTCTGCTAATAATCCTTCTTGTATCATCAAATCAACCCGCTGATTGATTCGGTCGTACATCACTTCTCGCTCGGCGTCCAAACCAATAATAATAGGAGTGAAGTTCCGATTGTTTTTCTTTTGACCGATGAAACCCGAATAAGGTTTTCCGGTACCTAAACACACTTCAACAAAGCGCTTCATCCGTTGTGGATTTTGTAAAGTTTGCGGATTTTCAACCGTTAATTTTTGAAAATAATCGGGGTCTAATTCTTTTAACTTTTGCTGCAAATAAGCTATGCCATGTATTTCAAAATCAGCGTTTATTTCAATTCGAATGGTCTCGTCAATATCCGGAAAATCATCGAAACCTTTTATGACTGCATCCACATACAAACCCGAACCGCCAACCATGATTTGAATCTTGTTTTTTTGGAACAATTCGGCTAGTTTGGCTATGGCTTCTGCTTCAAAATCACCTACAGAGTAAGTTTCAAAAATGGATTTATTTTGGATAAAATGATGTGTTGCTTTTTTTTGTTCTTCGGTTGTGGGAACGGCTGTACCAATGCGCATTTCTTTAAAAAACTGTCGGCTGTCACACGAAAGAATGTCGCAACCAAAATGCCGAGCCAAAGCAATGCTCAGAGCAGTTTTCCCTATAGCGGTTGGTCCTATGATGGTAATTAAGTAGTTCAATACACTATATTTTTTTAGCCCCGATTATCTCACAAAGATACTATTTGTTATTGGCGTTCGATGAATGCTTCGCATTTGGAGCAAGCTACCGTGTAGCGCGGATAGCGGGATTAGCTTCTAATTAAAATTTTACAATCCGTATTACCTTGTGTCGGCGCAAATAACCTTGAATTATGGTTCTGGTATCGCGATTGTTTTGCATCGGAATAATCAGGTTTTTCAGGATTTCTATGTTGGTCACTTGGTAATTCAAATCGAAAAAACAATAGCCTTTGTAAACACCATTTTCAATTAAAACCGCACTGCGTTCGTTGACATTTCTGCCTCGATCAATGATGACCATATTGTTGTTTTCGAATTTCATTTCATGGATGAATTCTTCCACACGCTCATTGTATTCTTCCGGCGGTTCTTGGTTCAAACAAGCGCCTTTGCACTCTTTAATTTTGAGTTGAAAACAACCGTTTTTGGTTTCGTACAAACCGTTTATTTTTTGACACAATTGGTACTCGGCGGTAATTTTGTGCAAAATATTTTTGCCTTCCTGTAAGGTGGTAAAAGCGGTGATCTCTTTTTTGCGTCCATCGGCTTTTTGAACTTTTAGCGCCAAATAACCATTAACATCTTTTTCGGCATACAACGCATATTGGAATATGGTTTTGCGTTGCGCACGGTTGTAAATGGGTTTGTTGATTTTGATTTCTTCACTTTCTTTTAGCAATCCAATTAATTCACTGCCGGTTTCTTCATAAGTTACTGCAAATACATCGCGCTGGATTTTTTTGCTTTTGCCCGAAGTTCCGGTAAAATGTTGGTTGATGCGTTTTTTGATGTTCTTGCTTTTGCCAATGTATATCAGGTCGCCTTTTTCGTTGTGGATATAGTAAATCCCGGTTCGGGTTGGCATACTTTCCACGATATCCAGCAATTTGGGTGATAGCCCTTTTTTGATTTCGGCTTTGATTAAACTAATCAGGATTTCTTTTTCTACGTCTTTGTCCAAAATCATTTTGAACAATTTTACGGTAGCCAAGGCATCTCCGCTCGCGCGATGTCTGTCGGTCACCGGAATCCCGAGTGAGCGAACCAATTTGCCCAAACTATAAGAAGCTTGTCCCGGAATCAGTTTTTGTGACAACTCGACTGTACAAAGGGTTGGTCGGATAAAATCGTAACCCAATCGACTGAATTCTGTCCGCAAAATACGGTAATCGAAAGAAGCGTTGTGGGCAACCACTATACAATTCTCCGTAATTTCGATTATGCGTTTGGCAATTTCATAAAACTTTGGTGCCGAGCGCAACATGGCATTGTTAATTCCGGTTAACTTTACCACAAAAGGTTGAATAGGTTTCTCGGGGTTGACCAAACTGATAAACTGATCTACCACTTCATGACCATCAAATTGGTAGATGGCGATTTCAGTGA
>NZ_JBILQL010000030.1:0-24920 GCF_044373165.1 Flavobacterium sp. | reverse complement strand
ACTTCTTCACCGGTACCGCAAGCATGTGATTTGACTAGGTTTTCTTGAAGCTGTGATAAATGCTCATTAGAAATCTTAACATTGCACAACGAACCAAATCCGGTGTTTATTCCATAAATCGGTGCATCATTAGCAGCCATTTTTTGATCTAAATAATCCCTGCATTGTTGGATATTGATTTTAGCTTCTTCAGAAAGAGCTAAAGTTTTGTGTTCTGAAATAATCTCTTGTAAAGTCTCTAATGTCAATACTTCCGTACTGATATAATGCGAATGCTCCATTTTTGGTTGGGATTAAAAGCCCAAAATTCCGCAAACGATTGTTAAAAAGCAACAATTTTGAATAGTATTTTTTGAGAATTTATTAAAAAAATAAGCTTTGCAATATTGATACAAATAAAATCCTATTGGTTGGAAATATTTATTGCGATATTCTCAAAAATTTAAGGAAACCTTTTTTAATACCTAAAAAGTCATACATTTGAAAACCATGATGCCAACAGTAGCCAAATACTCTTTCTCTTCTACAACCAATACTTTGGTTGCTTTTTTGGTTGCAACCACATCAACAACTACAACCCCGTTTGGGGTATAATTATTACATATAATCCTAATACGTGAGCTTTCCAATGGAAAGCAAATAATTGTATGTAAATTACAAATGGACAAAAAACAAAAAACAAATAAATCACAAAAAGGTAATTTCCAATACCGATGTTTCGGGACAAACCATAATGTAACTCATTTGAAAATTTGAGATTTGAGGTTTTATTGGAACTTGGAATTTAAACCTTTGGAATTTAAATCAAAATCATGATAGTATTAAAATTTGGCGGTACTTCGGTGGCCAATGCCGAAAATATTTCAAAAACCATAGCGATAGTAGCCAACAAAAGCAAAGAAAACCAACTAGCAGTAGTGGTATCAGCCTTTAGTGGTGTAACCGATTTATTAATTTTGGCTGGAAAAACCGCTTCGGCAAAAGACAAGGGTTATAAAGAAATTGTCAGTCAAATCGAGAAAAAACACAAAGACGCTATAGATGAACTGATTCCGTTAAGTGACCAAAGCGAAATTATCGACATCATTAACGGCAACATCAACCATTTAAAAACTTTATTAGACGGTTGTTATCTTTTAGGCGAATTATCAAACAGAACCGCGGATATTGTGGCCGGTTTTGGCGAATTGTTATCTTCACAAATTATTGCGGTAGCACTAAAGCAAAAAGTCGGAAACTCCACTTTCAAAGACAGCCGAGAGGTGATTAAAACCAATTCCAATTTCGGAAAAGCAGCCGTTGATTTTGAAGTCACCAATGAATTAATTGCCAATTATTTCAAAAACAATACAACTCAAGTCACTTTATTTCCGGGCTTCATCGCTTCCTCTTTAGTTGGAAATACAACTACGCTTGGTCGAGGCGGTTCCGATTATACCGCAGCGATTATTGCCGCAGCAGTTAAAGCCGAAGTCTTAGAAATTTGGACTGATGTCAACGGTATGTTCACCGCGAATCCTAAAAGCGTAAAACAAGCCCAACCTATAGAAACCATTTCCTATCAGGAAGCGATGGAATTGTCCCATTTCGGGGCCAAAGTGTTGTATCCGCCAACGATTCAGCCGGTTTTAAAAGACAACATTCCGATTTTCATCAAAAACACTTTTGAACCGGAAGCTTACGGAACGTTGATTTCCAATAATCCGGAAGCCTCAAACAACCCTATTAAAGGAATTACCCATATTGATCATATTGCTTTGCTGACTTTAGAAGGTTCAGGAATGGTAGGAGTTGCGGGTTCCTCTAAACGTTTATTTGAAGTATTGTCAAACGAAAATATTAATGTAATTTTTATCACCCAAGCGTCTTCAGAACATTCCATTTGTGTCGGAATTCTCAGTGCCGATGCTGACAAAGCCAAATCCGCAATCGACAAAACTTTTGCTATGGAAATTGCACAAGGCAAAGTAGATCCTTGTATCGTTGAAAAAGACTTATGCATCGTAGCGCTCGTGGGCGAAAACATGAAAAACCACCAAGGCATCAGCGGAAAAATGTTTAGCACTTTGGGCAAAAATAACGTCAACATTCGAGCCATTGCGCAAGGCGCTTCAGAAAGAAATATTTCGGTAGTCATCAATGAGAAAGATGTAAAGAAAGCCTTGAATACACTACACGAACGCTTTTTCGAAGACAATACCAAGCAATTGAATTTGTTTGTTATGGGCGTTGGAAATGTAGGCGAAAAGTTCATAGATCAAATCAACCAACAAAAGAAATTCTTAAAAGAAAACCTGAAAATTAATGTGCGTGTCATCGCTTTATCCAATTCGCGTAAAATGGTATTTGATGAAGATGGCATCAACTTAAAAGATTGGAAGGAAACTTTAAACAATGGTGAAAAAGCGAATCCAAACGACTTTATTTCCCGCACCAAAGATTTAAATTTACGCAACAGCATCTTCGTTGACATCACGGCCAATTATGATATTGCGAGTATTTATGACCAATTCTTGGGGCAAAATATTGCCGTAGTAACATGTAATAAAATTGCCTGCTCGTCTGAATATCACAATTATAAAAACCTCAAAAATTTATCTCGAAAATACAATGCGCCCTTCTTGTTTGAAACGAATGTTGGCGCCGGATTACCCATCATTGATACCCTAAAACACTTAATTGCTTCCGGTGATAAAGTCAACCGTATTAACGCAGTTTTATCCGGAAGTTTAAACTTTATTTTTAATAATTTCAGTGAAACTTACAACTTTCATGACGTAGTAAAAGAAGCAGGTGTTCAAGGATTTACAGAACCTGATCCGAAAATTGATTTAAGTGGTGTTGACGTAGCCCGAAAGATATTAATCCTCATCAGAGAAAGCGGATACCAAATGGATATGGAACAAATTGAAAACAATTGTTTCTTGCCGGACGAATGTATGAAAACCAACAACAATGAAGATTTCTTTACTTCACTAACGAAGCACGAAAGTCATTTCAATGCATTATTACAAGAAGCCAAAGCCAAAGATTCGCGCATCAAATTTGTGGCCAGTTTCGATAATGGTAAAGCGTCGGTTGGCTTACAATTTATCCCTAAAGAAAGTCCGTTCTACAACTTAGAAGGCAAAGACAATATAGTCGAATTTTACACCGATCGTTACGTAGACCAACCGTTAATCATTAAAGGTGCGGGTGCCGGAGCTGCGGTAACCGCTTCAGGTATTTTTGCGGATGTGATTCGAATTGGAAATGTATAATTAAGGCGCTAAGGTACTAAGGTTCTAAAGTACCAAGAAAACCTCAGAACCTTAGACCCTTAGCGTCTCAGAACCTTAGAAAATGAACGAAATCAAAATATTCTGTCCTGCCACCATCGCCAACCTCAATTGCGGGTTTGACGTATTGGGCTTGTGTTTGGATGGTATAGGCGACGAAATGGTGATTCGGAAAACAACCGAAAAAGGCATTCGCATTACCCGAATTACCGGTGCCGATTTACCCTTGGAAACCGAAAAAAATGTAGCCGGTGTTGCGGCTTTGGCCATAATCAATGCTGCTAATCCGGATTGTGGTTTCGAAATCGAAATCCATAAGAAAATAAAAGCAGGAAGTGGTATAGGAAGCTCATCTGCCAGTGCAACCGGAGCGGTTTTCGGGATTAATGAATTATTGGGTCATCCCTTTACTCGTCAAGAATTGGTTGACTTTGCCATGAAAGGCGAAGCTCTAGCCAGCGGTTGCGAACATGCCGACAATGTAGCGCCTTGTGTTTTGGGCGGATTTACCTTGGTTCGAGGCTATAATCCATTAGATGTAATTAAAATTGAAAGTCCGAGTGAATTATACGCCGTAGTCCTGCATCCGCAAATTGAACTCAAAACTTCTGATTCAAGAGCAGTGCTTTCCCCTACCGTTTTACTGAAAGATGCCATAACCCAATGGGGCAACGTTGGTGGATTAATTGCCGGTTTATATACCAAAGACTATGGACTTATCGGCCGTTCTTTGCAAGATTTTATCATCGAACCACATCGTAAAAAACTGATTCCGGGATTTGAAAATGTAAAACTTGCCGCACTTGATGCCGGAGCCTTAGGTAGTGGTATTTCGGGCGCCGGACCTTCAATATTTGCGTTGTGTAAAGGACAAGATAAAGCCGAAAAAGTGGCTTACGCTATGAGCAGCAGTTATATCGAAGTTGGCATTGCTTTCGATATGCATGTTTCAAAAGTGAACGACGAAGGAGTTAAAAGAATTACGAATTAAGAATTATGAATTATGCACTATTTCAGTTTAAATAAGAACGCACCGAGAGTAAGCTTTCAAGAGGCCGTAATTCAAGGATTAGCACCCGACAGAGGTTTATACTTTCCGGAAAACATAACGCCTTTACCACATTCCTTTTTTAAAAATATAGAGAACTTAAGTCAAGAGGGAATCGCATTTGAAGCTATCAAGCAATTCGTAGGGGATGAAATTCCGGAAACTGAGCTCAAGCAAATCATAGCCGAGACACTTTGTTTTGAATTTCCTTGTGTACCGGTGGAAGAAGATGTTTTCTCGTTGGAACTTTTCCATGGTCCAACCATGGCTTTTAAAGATGTCGGTGCCCGATTCATGTCGAGGTGCTTGGGCTATTTTAATCGTAATGATGATAAAAAAGTGACCGTTTTAGTCGCTACTTCAGGCGATACCGGTGGTGCGGTTGCCAGTGGGTTTTTAGGCGTAAAAGGGGTTGAAGTCATTATATTATATCCTTCAGGTAAAGTGAGTGAAATACAAGAACGCCAATTAACTACACTTGGTCAAAATATTAAAGCATTGGAAGTAGACGGCGTTTTTGACGATTGTCAGGACATGGTCAAAAAAGCCTTTTTAGACGATAGCTTAAGACACAAAAATCTAACCTCTGCCAATTCCATCAACATTGCCCGATGGTTGCCGCAAATGTTTTACATCTTCTTTGCGTACCAACAATTAAAAAAACACAACAAACCTCTCATACTATCTTGTCCGAGTGGCAACTTTGGCAATATTTGTGCCGGCATTATGGCCAAACGATTAGGCTTACCTATCTCCCATTTTGTAGCTTCAACCAATGCCAATGATACTGTGCCTCGTTTTTTAGAAGTTGGCAATTACCAACCCAAACCTTCGATTGCTACTATTTCGAACGCAATGGATGTTGGAAATCCAAGCAATTTTATCCGAATCCAGCAGTTGTATCGATTCGATTTAAAGGAATTTGAAAAAGACTTTTCCTCCTACTCTTTTACCGATTCCGAAACTGAAAAGGCTATCAAAGATATATATACCCGAACACAATACATCGCAGAACCACACGGTGCTGTTGGTTATTTGGGTCTGAAAAAAGAAATGGCCAAAAATCCCGAAAGTATTGGCGTTTTTCTGGAAACTGCCCATCCGATTAAATTTTTAGATGTGGTTGAATCTTTATTGGACTTGAGATTGCCAATACCTAAACAAATTGAAAGCGTTTTGGAAAAAGAGAAAGTGTCAGTAAAGATTAAGACTTACGAGGATTTAAAAACGTTTTTATCCTAATTCAGGAATGAAAATAAAAGCCAACCTAACCGTATTAGTATTGTTTTTGGTTCATTTCATTTTGGCTCAAAACGATAATATCAACACTGCTAAAAAGATTTTGGTGGCGCCGGATTTAAACGTCATAACTTATCTAACAGAAAACGATAGCACTATTTATTACAATGAAGACGAGCCTTTAACTAAGTATTTCCACCTTGAACTGATTGATCAAAAAAGGTATAACACCCAAAAGAAAAAGGCCGTTTCTTTCCTTTTAACCAATACTACTGTACACAAAAAAGTGAACGGTACCATTACTTTACCGTGCCAAAAGAAGACCGTTACCTTTACTGATCTTCCCTCGCAAGAAGAAACCCATCGCATGTATGAGTATATCGGAGAAATAACCGTACTCAACTCCCATGTGGTTTACGGGATGTATTGGGAAGACTACGACTATAAATTAATCGATAAAACAAGCGGAGAAGAAATTAAAGTCTTTGTCGACTTTCCAAACATTTCAGCTGATAAGCAAAAAATTCTTTGTCTTGGCGCCAATGTCTATGAGAATACCGCCGATTTGGATTTTTATACAATTGACAAGAAAAAGATCGTCCAAAAAATGAATGCCGCTTTCAAATACTGGATGCCTGCAGGCGATAGTAACGATATGTTTTGGAGTACCGATGGATACTTCTATTTGCCGGTTGTAGCTTCAACTAATTATTGGAAACCTGACGGGAATTTAAATGACCAATGGCAATACCTCCGAATCAAACCTTTGCCTTAGATTCGTTAACGATATAAAATAGCATTTCATGAGAAGTGATTTCTCTTATATTTGTTGAAAATTTTACCCAATGAGAAAAATTACTACTCTATTAGCCTTCTTTCTTATCCTATCCTCTTGTGGTGTTCGCCAAACGCGTGATATGTTGACTTCAGGAGATTACGACGCTGCTATTCAAAATGCAGTGGAAGGTTTACGAGGCAACAAAAACGCCAAAGGCAAACAAGATTACGTTTACATGCTCGAAGAAGCTTTTGCCAAAGCCAAAGAACGTGATTTACGCAACATTGACATTTGGTTTAAAGATGCCAATCCGCAGAATTTAGAAAAAATATACGAGACCTATGTCCAACTCAACGCACGCCAAGAACGCATTCGCCCGATTTTACCGGTTCGCTTATTGAAAGAAGGTCGCGAGGCGATTTTTCCTTTTGACGATTATTCGGACCAAATTGTTAGCAGTAAAAATGCTTTAGCCAAATACTTATACAACAATTCCAAAGCGCTTTTGGCCAATAAAGACAAAATGGTCGTGCGTCGTGCCTATGACGATTTGGTGTATTTGCAAAATTTGAGTCCGGGATTCAAAGACACCGACAAACTCATCGAAGAAGCTCGGATGAAAGGATCTGATTTTGTGAGTGTGTATACAAAAAACGAAACGAATATGGTGATTCCGATTCGCTTGGAAAACGATTTGTTGGATTTCAGCACTTATGGCTTAAACGACAAATGGACGGTATACCACAGCAATCGTGTCAAAGGCATCGATTACGATTACGGTTTGGTAGTGAACTTCCGCCAAATCAATATCTCACCCGAACAAATAAAAGAACGCGAGCTGCAAAAAGAAAAGCTGATTAAAGTAGGACTCAAAAACCTACTCGATGCCAACGGTCAAGTGGTAAGAGACAGTTTAGGCAATCCGATTAAAGTGGATGATATGCGCACCGTTCGCGCTACGATTTACGAATTCTCCCAATTCAAAGCTTGTCAAGTAACCGCCAAAGTGGATTACATAGATTTTAAAACCAATCAGCTGTTGCAAACTTTTCCTTTGGCTAGCGAATTTACTTTCAACTATATGTATGCCAAATTACGTGGCGACAGACGCGCTTGTGATGAAGATTATTTTCAATACTTCGACCGAAGAGCTGTGCCTTTTCCTTCCAATGAGCAAATGGTATTTGACACCGGCAACGATTTAAAAGCCAAGCTTAAAGACATCATTACCCGAAACCGATTCAGGAGATAAACAAAAAGCCGTCAATTAAAGACGGCTTTTTTTATCGGATAAAGTTGTTATACAAAATCAACCAACTTCGTGGCGTCTATACTCTCGTGTGAACGATCGTAAATGGCTTTGCCGTCTTTAATGACAATTAACTGTGGCGATTGATGGAAAACATTGAATCGATTGGCAATTTCGTTAGAAATATCGCGGTGTTCCAGCAAGTCTAAGTAATACAGGATTACTTTCCCTTCTAAATCAAACTCCTGTTCAAACTGACGCAACGCCATTCGACTGATGCTGCAACGTGTGCTGTGCTTGAAAATAACTACCGGTTTTTCGGTCGATTCGTTTACGATTTCGTTCAGCTGACCCAAATCGGTTAACTCGCGCCAAGCCATATTGCTTTCATGCTTAGCGTCATCCGAACCACCAAAAATATTTTTAAATAAACTCATAATCTTATCCCTATTAACTTATCTCTCATTTTCAAGTCATAACGTCATCATAAACGCCAAACTGTCTATAACATCCACAAAGATAATTAAAATAATCAGCCATTTTGTCGGCATTTACAAGGTGGAATACAAATTGACGACAACTACTTGAAGTTTTCAAAACTTTTATCCCAAACAACGCAAAAAAGAACAATACACTATGAACACAAACAACTTTACTATTAAATCACAAGAAGCCATTCAGCAAGCGCAACAAATTGCCCAAGGCTTCGGTCACCAACAAATCGAAAACGAGCATATCATCAAAGGTATCTTGGAAGTCGATGAAAATGTGACGCCTTTCATCCTGAAGAAACTCAACGTCAATGTCGATTTATTCCAAAAGATACTCGACAGTACTTTACAAAGTTTCCCTAAAGTTTCGGGTGGCGATATCATGCTGTCGCGTGAAGCTTCCACCACTTTAACCGAAGCGAATATCATTGCCAAAAAAATGAACGACGAATTCGTCTCGATTGAACATTTACTATTGGCCGTTTTTAAATCGAAGAGCAAAGTCTCCCAAATTTTAAAAGACCAAGGCGTCACCGAGAAAGGCTTGGAAGCGGCTATAACCGAAATCCGCAAAGGCGAAAGAGTTACTTCTGCTTCTGCCGAGGAAACCTATAATGCTTTGAACAAATACGCTAAGAATCTCAACGAATTAGCCCGTAACGGTAAACTCGATCCGGTAATCGGTCGCGACGAAGAAATCAGACGCGTGTTGCAAATCTTAACCCGAAGAACAAAGAACAATCCAATGCTGGTCGGAGAACCCGGCGTGGGTAAAACCGCTATAGCCGAAGGTTTGGCACATCGTATAGTGGACGGTGACGTACCGGAAAATTTGAAAGACAAAATCGTTTATTCACTCGATATGGGTGCGCTGATTGCCGGAGCCAAATACAAAGGTGAATTCGAAGAACGCTTAAAATCAGTGGTGAAAGAAGTAACTTCAGCCGAAGGTGATATCGTATTATTCATTGACGAAATTCATACACTCGTAGGCGCCGGCGGTGGTGAAGGTGCAATGGATGCGGCCAATATCTTGAAACCTGCTTTAGCTCGAGGAGAACTAAGAGCTATCGGTGCCACAACATTAGACGAATACCAAAAATACTTCGAGAAAGACAAAGCTTTAGAGCGTCGTTTTCAAAAAGTGATGGTCGACGAACCCGATACCGAAAGTGCCATTTCCATCTTGCGCGGGATTAAAGAGAAATACGAAACCCATCATAAAGTCCGCATCAAAGACGATGCGATTATTGCGGCGGTAGAATTATCGCAACGTTATATTACCAATCGTTTCTTACCGGATAAAGCAATCGACTTAATGGACGAAGCGGCTTCTAAATTGCGCATGGAAATCAATTCCAAACCCGAAGAACTCGACGTATTGGACCGAAAGATTATGCAATTGGAAATTGAAATTGAAGCGATTAAACGAGAAAACGATGAAACAAAGCTAAAAGGTTTAGGTTTAGACTTGGCCAATTTAAAAGAAGAGCGCAACGAAATCTTTACCCGATGGAAATCGGAGAAAGATGTCGTAGACAATATTCAAACGGTAAAGCAAGAAATTGAAGACTTCAAACTCGAAGCCGAACGTGCCGAACGCGACGGCGATTACGGTAAAGTAGCCGAAATCCGTTACGGAAAAATCAAAGAAGCGCAAGAACAATTGGATGCTTTGCAAACGCAATTGGCCGAAAACCAAGCCGGAAGTTCTTTGATTAAAGAAGAAGTCACTCGAGAAGACATAGCCGAAGTAGTAGCCAAATGGACCGGCGTTCCGGTAACCAAAATGTTGCAAGGCGAAAGGGAAAAACTATTGCGCTTGGAAGATGAATTGCACCACAGAGTCGTGGGACAAGAAGAAGCGATTGAAGCAATAAGCGATGCCGTACGCAGAAGTCGTGCCGGTTTACAGGACATGAAGAAACCTATTGGTACTTTCCTATTCTTGGGAACTACCGGTGTGGGTAAAACCGAATTGGCCAAAGCTTTAGCCGAATATTTATTCGATGATGAAAACGCCATGACACGTATCGACATGAGTGAGTACCAAGAACGCCACAGCGTGAGTCGATTGGTAGGTGCGCCTCCGGGTTACGTGGGTTACGACGAAGGTGGGCAATTGACAGAAGCTGTAAGAAGAAAACCGTATTCTGTTATCTTGTTAGATGAGATTGAAAAAGCGCATCCGGATACTTTCAATATTTTGTTGCAAGTATTAGATGAAGGCCGATTAACCGACAACAAAGGGCGCTTAGCCGATTTTAAAAACACCATTATCATCATGACTTCAAACATGGGAAGTCACATCATACAAGAAAAGTTTGAAAACCTTAAAGGAAGCATCGAAGCTGCTACGGAAGCTGCCAAAGCAGAAGTATTAGGCTTGTTAAAACAAACAGTTCGTCCGGAATTCATTAACCGCATCGATGAAATTGTAATGTTTACGCCATTGACTGAAGCCAACATCAAACAAATTGTTGGGTTACAGTTGCAAAGTGTGACCAAAATGCTGGCCCATCAAAACATCACTATGGACGCCACACCGGAAGCTATTACTTATTTAGCCGAGAAAGGTTATGACCCACAGTTTGGCGCCCGACCGGTAAAAAGGGTTATCCAACGCGAAGTACTGAACCAGTTGTCTAAGGAAATCTTAGCGGGTAAAGTCACCACGGATAGCATCATCTTATTGGATTGTTTTGACGGACAATTAGTGTTTAGGAATCAAGTGGTTTAAATGAAGGTACATAGATGCAAAGGTACTAAGGTACTGAGCGTTTAAACCAGAATATATAAGGTTGGTTGTTTTGAAAATCCCCAATAGTCATTAGTGCTGTTGGGGATTGTTATTTTTAAAAAAAACTCCCTACTCGGTGTAACTCTTACTTCTTTCCCCTTGGATAAACATTTTCAAACTGTTGAAGTGAATGGTGAAACTGGTGACTTTCCAATATTTTTCGTCTTCTGTTTCCGGATTGGTGTACAAGTACCATAAAGTATAAGCAGCATTATCGAACCCTTTTTTGACAATAGGTTTACCGGATTCGTCGCATTCTATTCCCCAAGTAATGGCTTTTTTGGGTTGCTCATGTCGCTGATAAAACCCGCTTCCGAAAGCATTTAATTCTACCACCGGTTCGGCACCTTTGAACAAATACGTACCGGCAACAGGATAATCTATGTTGGTGGTAATATAATGAATACCGTCTTGTGCTTCAATCTTGGTTTGAGCAAAACCCATCGTAGTTATCCCTAAAAACAACAACCAAAGTACTTTAGATAATTGCATACGCTTTCCATTTAGATTTTTTTAAAATTAAAAAGGAATCTAAACCGTTCATCGACAGCTAAAAAGGAGTTATGAACATTTTTTTCAAACATTTTAAATAAAAACTTACCCATCACCTAATATCAAAAATCAATCACCTGTCTTCCCAGCATCGAACTTATTCTACAAGCAAAACCAAAATGTATTACAGCCTAAACCTTGAAATTACAGTACTTTTGCTATAGAATTAAATTAAAAAAGTAATTTTGCCGCCCCAAGTCTTTCACAATTGTTTATACCTACAACAAACAAATTGTAAAAAGCTCCATTTTGAACCCAAACTATCTGAAGAAACTTAAGTTTCAAGACCGAAAAGTTTTGCATTATACGCTTTTTGCGTGTATTATCCTTTTACAGTTTCTGGCCATATTGATATGGTATAATGAAACGGCTAATGAAGACAAACTTGATACTGCTTTTGGCAACATTGCGCAAGCCGACCGCGTTACCCATTTTACCGGAAAAATTAATTCGGCACTCCTATTGTCGCAGGATTATTTTAACGATTATATCACTAATAAAAACCAAGCATCGTTAGACAAATACTTGGCATCATTAGCGGAAACCGTTGCTATGATTGACAGTTTAAAAATCAACACCCAAAACAACGGAGAATTTCAAAAAATAATTCAGCTTAAAAACAAAACCCAGCAGGATATACTCAAAATTAAAGCTACTATAGACACTATAGTTGACCGTCAGAAATACCCTAATGCAAAAGAAGTTGCAGCACCTTTTCACTTTGACGAATTCGATTACAACAAAATTCTGGACAGCATCAAAACCAATACTTTCATTAAAGTAGACAGTATTTCAAAAAAAGGGCTTTTGGCGCGACTCATAGCCGCATTTTCGGGTAAAATAGAAATCCAAAAAGAACAGCTCAACACTATAGTCACCATGAAGTACAAGGACAAAGTGAAAACCGGTACTGTAGAAGAGCAAATGAAAAATGTTTTTTTAACCACTAATCAATACTACGAATCCGAATTCAAAAAATTAAAAGAAGCCTTTTTGCAATTGCGCGCCAAAGATTTAGAGTTGATCAAATTGAACAACGATTTACTGATGCTCAGTCAAAACACTTTACCGGTTTTCAATATTGCAGCCGATGATTTAAAGTGGAACAGCCAACAAAATCTGAAAGACCAATTCAAAACCAACAGAGCGATTCGAAGTTATTCTATAGTCGCCATTATTTTCTTGATGTTCCTCATTTCATTGCTCTTATTTGGCTTTACCCGTTTGGCATTTGCCTACGAAAAAAGGTTGACAGTAGCACAAGAAAAAATCCGACAAAACCTGAATTTCAAAAACCGTATCATGGGCATGATCAGTCATGAAATCCGATCGCCTTTGAATTTGATTGCTCTTTATAGTCGAAAAATCAGCCAAACTGTTAAAGAACCTGAAGTACAAGAAAGCTTTAAATCGATTCAATTCACGAGTCATTCACTATTGTTGTTGTCGAATCAAATTTTGGAGTATTCTAAAGATGAGCAATACCAACCCAAATTGAAGAACAGCAATTTCAAGTTGAAAAATGAGTTGACTCAAATATTATCGGCCATGCATACTTTAGTTGAAAGCAAAGGCAACAAACTTAAGGTTACAATGGCAATTGAAGAGGAAGAAGTTTACGCCGATGCTACTAAAATCCACCAGTTGTTTTACAATATTATAGGCAATGCCAATAAGTTTACCGAAAAAGGAACCATTACCGTTGCCATCAGTCAAGAAAATCCATCTGATTTTGAAACCAATCTTAAAGTCGCCATTTCCGACAACGGTCGAGGAATTGCTAAAAACGATTTAGACCACATTTTTGATTCTTATTACCAAGGTACTGTTTCGGGTGCGGTAAATGATTTAGGCATCGGATTAGGATTGAATATCTGTAAGGAAATCGTAACCCTGTTTGAAGGGAACATTACCGTTTCCAGCGAGGAAAATAAAGGTACAACGATCGAATTTAATTTAATTTTAAGTAAAGCCTAAACAAAGTATTCCATTTTGAATTATCTTTAGAATATCTCGTTAGCCAATCCAATTAGTATCTTAAATTTTGAATGCCAATGAAAACAAATTTGCCTCATACTTTTCTAATTGCAGACGATCACAGCATTGTCAGACAAGGCATTACTTTAGTCATCAAGGAATTGTTTTTTAACACCAAAATACACCACGCCGGTTCCTTCAAAGAAACGCTCAAAACCTTGCGCGAAATCAAGATAGATTTGCTGATTTTAGACATTAACTTTCCCGATGGAAACAGCTTGACGATACTATCCGAAATCAAAGCTTTACAACCAGATTTGAAAATATTGATTTTTTCAGCCTATGACGAAGACATCTATGCTTTGAGATATTTAAACGCCGGAGCTTCGGGCTATCTCAACAAAGGTTGCAGTGAAGACGAAATGAAGCAAGCCTTACGGAGTATGATGGTATCCGGAAAATACATTACTCAAAATATCAAAGACAGAATTTTAGATTCTTACATCAGTAAAAAACCGATTAATCCCTTAGAACAATTGTCTAATCGTGAAGTCGAAGTGGCTCGATTACTCATCAAAGGCTATGGCAATATGGAAATTGCCGAACTACTCAATGTCAAGAAATCTACGGTCAGCACTTTTAAAAACAGGATTTTTGAAAAACTAGAGATTGATAATTTGGCCGATTTAATCGACTTCTTTCAACTGTATAACTAAAGCTATACTAAGTATTTAGCATTGTCTTTGTCCCCAAAAAAAACAAGCCTTAGCAACCTTTAAACGGTTGCTTTTTTTGTCGAAGCAATTCTACAAAAAAGCCTTGTCAATTCTACAAATCAGAGGGTTTTAGTGTTTTAGATTTGCCTTCAGATTCAGGGTCAAAAACTTTATTAAAATAAAGTGACTTTACAATCACAACAATTGAATTGTGGTTAGTTTTTATTTAATAATTGTGGGAAATTCCGAAAATCCTTTGGAGTGCTTTTAAAGCATTCAAAACGCTTAAGGATTTAATCGGAATTAAAAAAGGAGATTTATAAAAACCATATAGCTGATAATTTCGAATATTACTAAAGACCCAAACCATGATGCAGAAGAAGAAAATAGCAATAATAAGCTATCTGACTATTTTAGGATGGGCTTTCGCCTTTATACAATACCAAAAAGGAGCAAAGTCTTCATCGACTAAGTTTCATTTGGAGCAATCGTTAGGTCTGGGAATTATAGTAATTACAACAAACTTTATTTGGTTGTTGTTGTGGCTTTTAGATCGTTTTTTAAAATAATGTTGATTATCAATAACATGGGATTGGTTATACTTTGGATAGCCGGTTTGATTTGTGCCTACAATGGTGTGAGACTGCCATTGCCGGTTTTAGGGTTTTATTTCAAAGATAAATTTGGTTTTATCCAATAGTATACCTTCCCATTTTTTTGAATTTCTATTTGCAAAACCTAAATCTATGATTGACCAAATAAACCAATTAATTGCTTTAAACCTACAGCTTTTTTTTAATGCTGTCAATAAGCAGTTAAGTCTCAAAGATTTTAGAGACTCACAAAGGAAGCCAATTACAGGAGCAAAAATATTAGCCGATATCATGCAACAAAAAGAATTGATTCGAGTAAACTCTTCAGAAACACTAACCTACGAATTAACAGAGTTTGGGCTAAGTATTTGCTTGCATGGCGGTTGGGAAACACACTTGGAAAAATTAAATAAAATCAGTCATACATTACCTAAAACTGAAAAAACAAAAACAATCCCCGATGGAAAAAAATTGGAAAAACCAATTTTAATTGCTGCCGCTTTGCTAATCCTACTAGCAATGGTTATTATTTGCAGCTTGTAGCGCACCTGTTTGCCCTAATACAAACATTTCCTTAACGATTCATTTCGCTAAGGATTTTTTTGTTTTTAAAAAGTGCTGTTTTTCAGGTGTTTGAGTCGGCTTTTTAAAATTTAACAATTGTTCAGGTAGGGAAATATGCTAAGCAATTGTTTTCATACCAACTTATAACTTTTATTACTATGAAAAACTTAAAAACATTTTTGGCTCTTTTTGTCCTATTAACGGTTATGGCTTCGTGTTCAAATGACAGCGGAAGTTCAGAAAATTCAATGAAAATTTTAGCTAGAGGAGTTTACAATCCCAATGCTGCTAACAGAAATGCCAACGGGGCAACTTTGAACAATAACGTAGTATTATCTTCGTTCAAAATCAATTTAAAAGAAATTGAATTCGAATTTGCTGAAGGTTCTGACGACGACGACGACGATTCATCAGACGATGACGGTTTTTACAATGGGGATGAAGAATTCGAATTGAATGGTCCTTTCGAATTGGATTTGTTAAACCAAAATGCTGTAGTAACAACAGTAACCATTCCGAATGGCACCTATGAGGAAGTGGAATTCAAACTACATAAAAGTACCAACGCCAACTCTCCGATGTTTAATAAATCCATTGAGATTACCGGAACTATCAATGGTACGCCATTTGTATTCTGGCATACAATAGACGAAGACTTTGAAATTGATTATGAAGATACTAATCAAAATTTGGTAGTAAATAACAACTCTTACGATATCGTATTCAATTTTGATTTGAACCAAGTATTGAGCTTAGTAGATTTAAGCAGTGCTCAAGATGGTGATGGTGACGGAACTATCGAAATTGGTCCGAATGACACCGATGGCAACCAAGCCTTGGCTAACCAAATTGCCAACAGTTTAGAAGAGTCTTGTGACTTAGACGATTAATGTTAATTTTTGAGATTATTGTTAGGAAAAGCCTCAACCGTAAATGGTTGGGGCTTTTTTTTTATCTTAGCTTTGTCCAAAAATCACTTTTTATGAAAAATTTTGTTTTATTGCTGGTTGCATTAACTTTTTCCACTGTTGCCTATTGTCAAAATACAGACGAAGCATCTATTACCGGTACTTGGAAAGTTAAAAAAGCAACTGCCTTAAAAAATTCAGAAAAACCCGAAACCCAAGAGTTGGTGACCGGATTTCAAAAAGCTACCTACCATTTCAACGCCGATCACAGTTTTAGTTTTGAAACCAAAAGCAAGTCAAAAATGATGCAACAACTGGAAAAAATGTTTCAAAAAAACCAATGGATATTCGACAAAAAGAAAAAGCAAATCAAAGTTGGGCTCAAAAAAGAAGGCTATTCCAACATTACTTTTATCATCAAAACAGACGGAAAGAAAGTAATTTTCCTGATTGAAGATGCCCAAATTGAAATGTTGATGAAAAAAGTATAATGCAACATCGTTAATCTCTAAAACATTGAAAACATTAAGACCGTTTAAAGAATTCATCAGCTATATCATTTTCATGGTTGTATTGCTATTACTCCTTTGGTGGATGGAATTCCGTTTTTTAGTATTGCAAAATGACTACGAAGTTTACATGGGATTCTTGGCGGTATTCTTCCTGCTTTTCGGGGTTTGGTTGGCCACTAAAATTTCAAAACCAAAAATAAAAACCATTGTTATTGAAAAAGAAATTCGCATTCCGGAAAACGAATTCATGTTGAACGAAACCGAACGCCAACGAAGAAATATCAGCAAACGAGAACTCGAAGTGCTGGCATTAATGGCGCAAGGGATGAGCAATCAAGAAATTGCATCAAAACTGTTTGTATCCTTAAATACCGTAAAAACACACAGCACCAAACTCTTTGAAAAACTCGAGGTAAAACGAAGAACTCAAGCTATAGAAACCGCCAAAAAATTACAACTCCTTCCTCCTACTTTAGTATGATTTTATAAAAATCACCCGAAAGTATGAGTTGAAAAACCAAGCAAAAACCAACCTTTGCCAACTAATCAAAAACTATTTAATATGAAAAACACTATTCTTAAATACGGACTTATAGCCGGACTTATTGTGGCTGCTTTAATGGGAATTACTGCAGCTGTTTACGTACACAATCCCGATTTTGATTTGGGCATGGTATTTGGCTACGCCGGTATGTTGGTTGCTTATACCTTTGTGTTTCTGGGCGTAAAAAACTACCGCGACAAGCAAAACGGCGGCTTTATTACATTTGGCAAAGTATCCAAAGTCGGCATGCTAATGTCACTATTAACCGCGACCGTTTATGTCAGGACTTGGATGATAGAACACCATTATATATTTCCTGACTTTATGGAAAAATATGTTGAAAATTCTATTGTGAAATTAGAAAAAGAAGGCCTACCTCCGGCAGAATTTCAAGCGAAAAAAGAAGAAATCCTCTATTACAAAGAACTTTATAAAAACCCGTTGTGGATTATTCTTTTCACTTATATGGAAATTATGGTTCCTATCGGATTGTTAGCACCGGTAATCACTGCGGTAATTTTGAAAAGAAAGCCGACCGCTGAAGCCCAAGTGTAAAAGTATTTCGATGTAACTTTTAGAATCCTCAATATTTTTTTGAGGATTTTTTTTATATTTATGAATTCGTATAAAAAATGATGCAACCCGATATTCTACAGTACAACAACCATCAAACTCAGGAAGAGCAAATTATTTGTCATCAGTTAGCTGAAATGATTAACCAAAGTTTACCCGAAGCGGAAAGCAAAATTTGGCACGCACACCCGGTGTGGTTTCTTGAGGGCAACCCAATTGTAGGTTACAGTAAATTAAAAAGCGGCATCCGATTATTATTTTGGAGCGGTGTAACTTTTGAAGAAAAAGAATTGAAACCGGGAAGCGGAAAATTCAAAGATGCTTCTATAACATACACAACTGCTGAACAAATTCAAAACGAAGATTTACAACGTTGGCTCCAAAAAGGACAAGAAATCCAATGGGACTATAAAAATATAGTAAAGCGTAAAGGCGTATTGGAACGATTGAAATAACTAATAGCATTAATACAAGTTCACTTTATGAGACTCACTATAGCACTCCTTTTTCTTATTTTAAATTTGAGCTTGGCTCAAAACACTTCACTTTACAACGAACCGTACCGTCCGCAATTTCACTTTACACCACCGGCCAAATGGATGAATGATCCAAATGGTTTAGTATACCTCAACGGTAAATACCACTTGTTTTACCAATATTATCCTGACGGTATTGTTTGGGGACCAATGCATTGGGGACATGCCGAAAGCACTGATTTATTGCATTGGAAACATTTGCCTATAGCCTTGTATCCCGATAAACTCGGTTGGATATTTTCGGGTAGCGCTGTAATCGACAAAAATAATACTGCCGGTTTTGGGAATAATGCGATGATTGCGATTTTCACCTACCATAACGACGAAATTTGGAAAGCGGGAAAAAAGAATACCGAAAGTCAGGCGTTGGCTTACAGTTTGGACGAAGGCAAAACTTGGACCAAATACAAAAACAATCCGGTATTGAACAATTTGGGTGAACAAGATTTCAGAGATCCGAAAGTCTTTTGGCACGGCGAAACTTCAAAATGGATTATGGCCTTAGCTGTAGGCGATAAAATCAAACTCTTTTCTTCTCCCAATTTAAAAGAATGGCAAGAAGAAAGTGTTTTCAAACCGATAGAAAAAGATACGGAATTAGGTGTATGGGAATGTCCGGATTTGTTTCCTATGAAAACGGCTTCGGGTGAAAGCAAATGGGTAATGATCATCAATCATGGTGATAAAGGTCCGAATGGCGGTTCGTGTACACGCTATTTTATTGGCAATTTCGATGGAAAAACCTTCACCAAAACCCAAGAAGCAAAATGGTTGGATTATGGCACCGATTATTATGCAGCCGTTACTTTTTCGAATGTACCGAATGACAAGAAAATCCTTCTGGGCTGGATGAGCAATTGGCAATATGCCACTAAAGTACCTACAGATGTTTGGCGCAGTGCGATGACCATACCAAGAGAATTAGTGTTAATCAAAGAGGGCAAGAACTATCATTTGAATCAAAAAATGATTGCACAATTTTCCGGCTTAACCAAACCGGTTTTCAATCAGAAAGAAGTTAGCACACCTTTCGAGAAAAAAGAAATCGATTTATCGCAAAGCGAAGTTACTTTTGATTTTAGCCAACCCACTGATGCTATTATTTCGTTAAGTAACAGCAAAGGAGAAATTTTCACTATCACAATAGCAGGAAGTATAGTCGTGACAGACCGAAGCCATTCGGGACAAAAAGACTTTCACGAGAGTTTTGCGACCAAACCACAAGTCATGCCAATTGAAGACAAAATCTCTTCTGTTCAATTAATTTTAGACAAATCTTCGGTAGAAATTTTATTGAATGACGGAAAATATTCTATGACGAATTTACTTTTTCCTACCGAAAGTTTTACAGAGTTTAAGGTCATTACAAAGGACAAAATAACGATGCAAAACTTTACCATTAAAGCTGTAGCAAGTATTTGGAAATAAAAAAACGCCAACTTTATTAAAATTGACGTTTTACATAGATTTCTCGTACATTATTGCACGGCTAGTAAAGCATTAATATTACCATAGCCGTACGCCGAATTTTTAGTTGGATAATAGGTTGCTGATTGGCGTAATTTATTCAACACCTGTGTTCTGGTCCAAGTCGGGTTTTTAGCCCATACCAAAGCCGCTATTCCAGCTGTAGTAGCAGTAGCCACTGAGGAACCACCAACATAATCCGATTGGTTATCGTAGTAACTGGTTACCGGAACTGTATTCCCGGAAGCATTGCGTTGCATGGCTACCGTAAACTCTATTTTGCCACCGGTATGACAAACGTCACAAGCTTGGTTAGAAGTACCTTCTTTCACTCCGGTTACCGCCACTGTTTCAGCCATAGATGCCGGGAAAATTACTCCAACGAAAGTGGTAAAACTGGTTGAAGTTCCTCCGGCACAGAAAATCAATTTGCCTTTGTTATAAGCATATTTAACGCCATCTGAAATCTTACCAACTGAGAAAATGTGACCCATCGACATGGAAATTATTTTTACATTGTTGTTATTACCCAAAGCCGTAAACGCATTTTTAACACCGTTTTGTTCGTGATAACCGTCGAGCACCACATTGGATGCTGCTCTGTATGTCACTAAATTGGCATTATAAGCCACACCTACCGGCAATCCGTTGTCATTACGAGGTGCAGCGGCTACCGAAGCCATACTGGTTCCGTGACCACATTGGTCATTTGGTCCGTCGGTTCCTGTTGACCAAGGCCAAATAGAATCAACATATACGCCAAACTTTTGAATGGTTCGGCCTGAAGATAATCCGTCATTGAAACTACTGCCCAATAAAGTTTGATTAGGAGACGTTCCGGTATCTACAATTCCGATAGTAACACCTGCACCGGTACTGAAATTCCAAGCACTCGGAATGTTGTGCTGATAGAATGTCCACGGCGCTTTGGCATTGGGCGTTATGGTGGTATAATCGGCTGTATTTAGTGTGGTAGCATCAAATCCGCAACCTGAACTGGTGCTTGAAGAATCTGATTTTTCAACACTACCGCTTAAGGCATAATATTTAAAATCGCTCGGTTCGATGTAACGGATAAATTTGCTTTGTCGTAGTGCTATTAAAGTTTCTTGTTTCTTAATCACTACATCTATTAAATTCAAATACGAATCGGCATTAATAAGTATCTCCGACAGAGTCTGACCTTCATATTTTTGAATAATCGATAACAATTGCTTCTGAACATTAGCATTATTGGCGCTCTTACTCCTATCAAAATCCTCGCTGTTGTTCCCAAAACCAATGGTAACGATATGTTGACCGTGGACTGTAGCGCTCCAAAGCATGTGCGTTGAAGCGTCTTTCCAATTAAAAGAACCCTTTGTTTGCAGGGATTCATCAATTTTATTTTTAACTTCTATGGCCGACATTGGGGTGCGTTGTGCATCGCTAATAACCATGTTGCTTTCATCCAAACTTTCGTCTTTACTACAAGAAGACATTAAAAACAATAAAACAAGGGTAGTTTTTAGTAATCTGTTTAGCATATTTATAAAATTTTAATAATACAATTACGAATATACCAAATTAAGCTACTGTTTATCGGATTGTTAATAAATAAAAAAACCTGCAATAAAATGCAGGTTTTCATAACTAACTTGATTTAATAACTATTATAATTTTCCGCTTTTAATTTCTTCAACTATCTCCGGATTCAATAAGGTTGTAATGTCGCCAAAGTTAGAGAAGTCACCTTCTGCTATTTTTCTTAAAATACGGCGCATGATTTTACCTGAACGCGTTTTAGGCAAACCGGAAACAAACTGAATTTTATCTAACTTGGCTATTGGACCGATTTGGTCGGAAATCAATTGGTTGATCTCTTTAGCTAAATTTTCTTGGTTACGGCTTTCTCCTATTTCTTTTAAAATCACAAAACCATACAAGGCATTTCCTTTGATGTCATGCGGGAAGCCAACAATCGCACTTTCTGCTACCGCCGGATGTTCGTTAATCGCATCTTCTATTGGTGCCGTTCCTAAGTTGTGACCCGAAACGATAATCACGTCGTCTACTCTACCGGTAATTCTGTAATACCCAACTTCATCGCGCAAAGCGCCATCGCCTGTGAAATATTTACCCGGAAAAGCAGTGAAATAGGTTTCTTTATAACGCTGGTGATCGCCCCAAATGGTTCTGGCAATAGAAGGCCATGGGAATTTGATACACAAACTTCCGGTGACTTGATTGCCTTCGATTTCGTTGCGCAATTCATCCATCAATACGGGTTGAATACCCGGTAATGGTAGCGAAGCGTAGGTTGGTTTTGTTGGGGTTACAAACGGAACAGGTGAAATCATTATCCCTCCGGTTTCAGTTTGCCACCAAGTATCTACTAATGGGCATCGCTTTCCGCCTACGTGGTCGTTGTACCAGTGCCAAGCTTCCTCATTGATAGGTTCGCCTACGGAACCAATCACTTTTAATGAACTCAAAGGATACTTTTGAACGTAATCCAAACTCTCTTTAGCCAAAGCACGAATGGCAGTTGGTGCGGTATAGAATTGGGTAATCTTGTGCTTTTCAATGACTTCCCAAAAACGACTGAAATTAGGATAAGACGGAACGCCTTCAAAGATTACTGTAGTGGCACCGTTTAATAATGGTCCGTACAAAATATACGAATGTCCGGTAATCCAACCGATATCGGCCGTACACCAATAAATGTCGTTTTCTTCGTAGTTAAAAATATTTTTAAATGTATAAGCCGTGTATACCATATAACCTGCGATGGTATGCACCATTCCTTTAGGTTTTCCGGTGGAACCCGAAGTGTATAAAATAAACAACGGATCTTCGGCATCCATAATTTCGGCTACATTGTTAGGAATAGCTTCATCTAATAAAGGTTGTAACCAAAGATCACGGCCTTCTTTCATGTTCACAGCGGTATGGGTTCTTTTAACTACCAATACTTTTTCAACGGTTGGGCATTTCTCTATAGCCTCGTCAACAATGCCTTTGAGGTCGATGGATTTATTGCCACGATAACTACCATCAGAAGTGATAACCATTTTACATTCGCAATCATTAATACGTGCCGCAACTGCCGAAGCAGAGAATCCGGCAAATACTACCGAGTGAATGGCTCCGATTCGAGCACAAGCCAAAACGGCTACCGCCAATTCAGGAATCATGGGTAAATAAATACAAACACGATCGCCTTTTTGAACGCCTTGATCGCGTAAAACATTGGCTAATTTGGACACACGAGCATACAATTCATTATAAGTAATATGTTGTGCTGCTTCGTCGGGATTATTGGGTTCGAATATGATAGCGGTTTTATCACCACGGCGGGCTAAGTGTCGGTCGATACAGTTTTTGGTGATGTTGACTTTAGCATCCACAAACCATTTAAATTGGGCTTGTTGGAAATCAAACTCGAATACTTTATCCCATTTTTGGTACCAAGTAAAATTCTCATCGGCAATTCGGTCCCAAAATTTACGGGGTTCACGAACCGATTTTTTATACATTTTGAAGTAATGCTCCAAATTTAATATTTTGTAATAACTCATTGTAAATCTTCTTTTATTATCGTTTTGTTATGTAAATATAAATATTCTATTGGTGTGGTGTTTATTTTTCTTGCTAAATAGGTATAGGTGAAAATATGGAGAAAAGGAAAGAGGTAAGGAAAGAGGAAAGAGAATAGAATAGAGAGAATAGAATATAGACAGAATGTGTTTAAAGACAATGCCTCTATTTTCTATGCTCTATTGTCTTTTATTTAAAACTCCCAATTTTCGCTAGCTCCAACACTTCTTTTATTTCGTCAATAATGGCTTCGTCATCAATGGTAGAAGGAATTTGGAAATTATCGCCATCGGCTATGCTTCGCATTAACTTTCTTAGAATTTTACCCGAGCGTGTTTTAGGCAAGCGATTCACTACAACCACATCACGCAATGACGCTACGGCTCCGATTTGTTCGCGCACTAACTTTACCACCTCATGTTGCAATTGGAAATGTTCGATTTCTTCGCCTAATTTGGTTACGACCAACGCTAGCGGAATTTGTCCTTTTAAATCATCATTAATGCCAATGACAGCACATTCGGCTACAGAATGATGGGAAGCGACAATTTCTTCCATTTCGGCGGTGGATAATCTGTGACCGGCGACATTAATCACATCGTCTACTCGACCGGTGATAAAAATATAATCGCTTTCGTCTTTGAATCCGCCATCGCCTGAAAAATAATAGCCTGGGAATTTTTGCAAATAACCCGCTTGAAAACGGTGATTGTCATTCCAAATATCGAGTAAAGTTCCCGGTGGCAAAGGCAATTTGATGACCACATAACCTTCTTCATTTGGACTTAACTCCAGACCATTCTCACCTAAGATTCTAATATCATAACCCGAAACCGCTTTGCCCGAAGAGCCCGGTTTGATAGGCAAATATTCCACTCCCATCATATTGGCAATCATAGGCCAGCCCGATTCGGTTTGCCACCAGTGGTCGATGGCCGGAATCGGAATATGCTCGCGGTACCATTCTAATGTCGCCACATCACAACGCTCACCTGCCAAGAATTGTGTTCGCAAACACGACAAATCGTATTGCTTGATAAATTCCCCATTAGGGTCTTCTTTTTTGATAGCTCTTATGGCTGTTGGCGCGGTAAACATGACGCTGACTTTATGCTCGGCTATCACTCGCCAAAACGTGCTCGCATCAGGGGTTTTTATTGGTTTTCCTTCGAAAACTATGGTTGTATTTCGGTTGAGTAATGGTCCGTAAACAATATAACTATGGCCCACAACCCAACCCACATCGGAAGCGGCCCAAAAAACTTCTCCCGGTTGTACACCGTAGATTTTTTGCATAGAAAATTTCAAAGCCGTGACATAACCGCCGGTATCGCGCACTATTCCTTTGGGCTTTCCGGTAGTTCCTGAGGTATATAAAACATACAATGGATGGGTAGAT
Organism: Flavobacterium sp.; assembly: GCF_044373165.1. Classification (GTDB taxonomy): domain Bacteria; phylum Bacteroidota; class Bacteroidia; order Flavobacteriales; family Flavobacteriaceae; genus Flavobacterium. The sequence goes on along the minus strand of NZ_JBILQL010000030.1, from coordinate 117 downwards.
TCCACCGGAACACAATCGGCTTCTTCCGAGCCATAAACTAAAGCATCGTAATCCACGTCGTATTTTTTAAAAGGAATTCTCGCTCCCAGTTTACGATTGAGCACTACTACTTTTTTA
>NZ_JBILQL010000107.1:0-6207 GCF_044373165.1 Flavobacterium sp. | reverse complement strand
TATTGGAATTAGACCAAAAATTGAACGTTGTTATCTTAGACTTTGATGATGAGAAAACAAGAATCCAATTAGGTTTAAAACAATTAAACGCTCACCCTTGGGATGCTTTAGATGCTAACTTACAAGTAGGTGACAAAGTGAAAGGTAAAGTAGTAGTTATTGCTGACTACGGTGCTTTCATTGAAGTAGCAGAAGGTGTTGAAGGTTTGATCCACGTTTCTGAAATGTCTTGGTCTACTCACTTAAGAAGTGCTCAAGATTTCGTAAAAGTTGGGGATACTGTTGAAGCAGTTATCTTAACCTTAGACAGAGACGATCGTAAAATGTCATTGGGTATCAAACAATTGACGCAAGATCCATGGACTGATATCACATCTAAATATCCTGTAGGTTCAAAACACACCGGTATCGTTAGAAACTTTACTAACTTCGGAATTTTCGTTGAGTTAGAAGAAGGAATCGACGGTTTAGTGTACATCTCTGACTTGTCATGGACTAAGAAAATCAAACACCCATCAGAATTTGTTAACGTTGGGGATAAATTAGACGTAGTAGTATTAGAATTAGATGTAGACGGACGTAAATTGTCTTTAGGTCACAAACAAACTACTGCTAATCCTTGGGACAAACATGAAGATGCTTTCGCTGTAGGAACTGTTCACACCGGAACTATCGCTGAGATAGTTGACAAAGGTGCTACAGTTGATTTCGGTGATGATGTAGTAGCGTTTATCCCTACTCGTCACTTGGAAAAAGAAGACGGTAAAAAATTGAAAAAAGGGGAAGAAGCACAATTCAAAGTAATTGAATTCAACAAAGAATTCAAAAGAGTAGTAGCTTCTCATACCGCTATCTTCAGAGAAGAAGAAGAGAAAAACGTTAAAGCTGCTACTGAAACTGTAGCGTCTACTAACAATGCTCCGGCTCAAACTTTAGGAGATAACAATGATATTTTAGCCGGCTTAAAAGCTGAAATGGAAAAGAAAGAGAAAAAATAATTTTTCCCTTTTGATTAAATAGAAAGCCCCGAGTAATCGGGGCTTTTTTATTTTTAATTATTATAATATTCCCGTTTCCAAATTTCCTCGTTAAAGTTTTTACCCATCATAAAAAAGTAATAAGCAAACACAGCGAAAATCGATTTAAAAGCGAAAAGAAATACAATCAAAGAAGCCATTGGAACTGATTTGCTCAAATTGTTTTCCGGAACCAACCAAGCTGTAAAAGCACTCAAAAGAATGGCCGTAACAGTAAAGGCTCCTAAATTCTTAAAAGGCAACACCATCAGTTTGCGCCACGGATTGATTTCGGTTCCCCATTGGTGAATCAAATAATAATAGTTATTACCAATGGGCACAAACAACAACGGATCGTCGTAATTAAGCAAATGGAAAGCCTTACTCGGAGCAATAATTTTGAAACCATCGAGTGTAGTGTTGTGCTCTTTTTCCAGATTTCTGATTTTACTAATGGCTTCTTCCGGAATTTCATTCTTAAAAATACTGCTGTCTAAAAATCGCAAGCGGTAATCCACACAAATTTTTCGGATTTGGTCGATGTGGAAAATTTTATCCGTAGCAAGCAAATCAAATTGAAGCGCATTAGCTATTGTTGAACTTTTGCGCTGAAGCTTTTCGGCTACGATTTCGCGCTCGCGTTCGTTTTCGGCTAAAATCAATTGTACCTGAGCTAAAATAGCAGCTTCCGATTGGCTTTTTTTTCTCTCGGAAAGCATTTCTTCCTGAAGGTTTACTTTGTGGAGCAACATAAGGCTAATTTTTTTTAAACAGTTGACAACTTGGAAAGTATGAATCGAAAATTACAAAATAAATTGTCAAATCACTAAAGCAATCCTCCAAAATTGCATTTCTACAGTTGTTAAAGTTTTGAAAAATTCAGCGGTATAAATGGCAAGGAAACTAAAATAAAAAACGCCCGAATTACTCGAGCGTTTTATATTGTTTTAAGAAGGAAGCTATTATCTCAAACTGGCTCCTAATTCATTTTCCATATTTTTTTGCAACTTGCTCATGATTTTGTCAATTTGCTCATCGGTCAACGTTTTGGAACTGTCTTGCAAAGTGAAACTTACGGCATATGATTTTTTGCCTTCCGGTAGGTTTTTCCCTTGGTAAACATCAAACAAATTCACCGCTTTTAAGAGCGATTTTTCAGTTTGGCGGGCAATATTGTAAATGGCATCGAATGCTACGTTTTCATCCACTAAAAGGGCTAAGTCTCTGCGGACTTCAGGGTATTTAGGAATATCGGTGAATTTGATTTTGCTACCGATTAGTTTTAAAATTAAGTTCCAATTGAAATCGGCATAAAATACTTCTTGCTTGATATCGAAGTGTTTTAAAATCGATTTTTTCACGGTGCCAAACTCTACTAAAGTATCATTCCCGCAAGCTATGGCTATTCCTTCGGCAAAGACATCCGAAGCCGCCGGTTTGTTTTGGATTTTGTTGATTCCTAATCGCTCTAAAACCGAACTAATATAACCTTTGAATAAAAAGAAATCAGAAGGTTTTTGCGGATTGGTCCAACTTTCTGCGTTGCGATTTCCGGAAACAAATAAAGTTAAGTGTTTAGGTTCATCATAACCTGATGGCAATTTGTGATAGGTTTTCCCGAATTCAAACAGCTTCAAATCACCATTTCTGCGGTTGATGTTATAAGAAACGGCTTCTAAGCCTGAGAACAAAAGCGATTGACGCATAGTCGATAAGTCGTTGCTTAACGGATTCAACATCATCACATTGTATTCTTCTTTCAACAAATCCGACAAACCAACATAATCCGGAGTAGTCAACGAGTTGGCCATCATTTCATGAAAGCCTAAACCATTTAATTGTGTAGCTACAATATTTTGGACTTTATAATCTTCGGTTCGGGCAGAATTGGCTACCGTAGCATTTAATTTCTTGGTGAAATTGATGTTGTTGTAACCGTAAACGCGTAAAATTTCTTCGATCACATCAATTTCTCTTTGTACATCAACGCGGTAGGATGGAATAATCAAACCCAAACCCGCGTCTGAAACCGTTGTTACTTTGATGTCTAATGACGCTAAAATTTTCTTGATGGTTTCTTTTGGTAGCTCTTGGCCAATTAATTTATTGGCTTTGTCAAAATGAAGAAAAACCGGAAAATCTTCAATTTTCTTTGGATAAACGTCAATAATGTCAGAAGTAATTTCGCCGCCGGCTACTTCTTTAATCAAAAGAGCCGCACGTTTTAGGGCAAACTCGGTAATATTAGGGTCGATTCCTCTTTCAAAACGGAAAGAAGCATCAGTATTTAACGCATGTCTTTTGGCTGATTTTCGGATGGATACCGGATTAAAATAGGCACTTTCCAAGAAAATAGCATTGGTCGTTTCGGTAACGCCTGAAGATTTTCCACCAAAAACACCCGCCAAACAAAGTGGTCCTTTTTCGTCACAAATCATCAAATCTTCTTCGTGTAAGGTTCTTTCCACTTCGTCTAAAGTGATGAATTTTGTTCCCGCAGCGACAGTCTTTACAATAATTTTGCCATTGATTTTTGAGGCGTCAAAGGCGTGCAAAGGCTGTCCTAAATCGTGTAAAATATAATTAGTAACGTCAACAATATTATTTTTCGGAGTGAGTCCGATAGCTTTCAAACGGTTCTTTAACCATTCCGGTGACTCTTTTACGGTTACGCCCGAAATGGTTACGCCGCAATATCTCGGAGTCAATTTACTGTCTTTGACATCCACATCAATTTTCAGTGTTCTTTTGTCAATTCTAAAGGTGCTTACCGATGGCGTAATCAATTCGATATTGCTGTTTTTTTGCAACAAACTCGCGCGCAAATCACGAGCTACACCCATATGCGACATAGCATCGGCACGGTTAGGTGTTAAACCGATTTCGAAGACTTCATCATTTTCAATATTGAATACTTTGGCACAAGGTGTTCCCGGTTTTAACTTTTCATCTAATATCATAATCCCGTCATGACTGGTGCCTAAGCCCAATTCATCTTCGGCGCAAATCATACCGTGGCTTTCTTGTCCGCGAATTTTTCCCTTTTTAATTTCAAACTCATTGCCGTCTTTGTCAAACAATTTGGTTCCTATAGTAGCTACAGGCACTTTTTGACCCGCAGCTACGTTGGTAGCGCCACAAACAATTTGCACCGGAGTACCATCGCCTAAATCCACCGTAGTAATTTTTAATCTGTCGGCATCAGGATGCTTTTCGCAAGTCAATACATGGCCTACTACTACACCTTCCAATCCACCGCGTACTGATTGGTATTTTTCCACCACTTCTACTTCTAACCCTAAATCGGTTAAGATGGCGGCAGTATCCTCTGATTTTAAATCTATTTTAATGAATTGTTTTAACCAATTGTATGAGATTCTCATGTATCGTATTTTAAGGGTGCAAATATAAGTATTGCTGTCGAGAGTTAAAATAAATTTCTATGGTTTATCTGTGATAGTTGAGTATTATTTTCAATTAGGAGCAGAACCATTTTCGCCTCTTAGAAAATCTCCTCCCGCTATCCGCGCTACACGGTAGCTAGCTCCTATCGGGGCTATGAACAACGCTTTACTTTTCTCAAGACAATTGCAAAGGAAAACCAAATAATTACAGTATTTCTTCCACGTGGCGCTTGATGTTTTCGGCTATCTTAACGGTAGGCAAATCGTTCTCGTCGTTCCCGAAAGGATCTTCAATTTCTTCGGCAATTAATTCCAACGAAGCCAAAACATAAAAAATAAATACCACTACCGGAATGACATAATATCCTAAATTGAAAACATAGCCAAAAGGCAAAGTCATCACGTAAAAGAAAATAAATTTCTTGATAAAAGCACCGTAAGAATAGGGAATAGGCGTATTCTTAATCCGTTCACAAGCCCCGCAAACCTCAATAAACGAGTGCAATTCGGTATTCAAAATAATCAATTGGTCACCCGATATTTTTCCGGCTTGGTGTAAGTCGTTTATCTTTTGAAACAACACTTGAGCGACCTGATTGGGTTTGTGCTTTCGAAGGTTGATTTGCAATTCGACATCTTCAAACAAAATTTGCCCAACTTCATCATCACTCAAATGTTTGGATAAAACCGAAGCGTAAGTCGGAATCAAAAAGCGCAAGTATTTTTTATCGTTTTCATCTTTTAAAATAGCTGAAAGCTTGATGGCTAAACTTCGACTGTTGTTCACCAAAGAACCCCAAAGTTTTCGGCCTTCCCACCAACGGTCATAAGCGGTATTGGTTCGGTAGGCTAAGAGTAACGAAATCACAAAACCCAGCATACCGTGCATGATAGTGATGTTCTTCACATGACTCGTTTCAGAGAGTTTCCAATACTCAACTTCCAAATAGCAAATCGCACCGGAATACAATCCGATAAAAATCATCATAGGAAATAATTGTCGAAAAGTGTCGGCTTTGTGAAATCGAAAAATGAAAGTAATCCAATCTTTCGGGTTGTATTTTACCATTTTAATTGTGTTAACTTATGTAATTCCAAATGTTTTTCTTTTTAGTCAGTTCGATAAAAACTGTCCTGAGCGTCTGATGTTCCGGGAGTGCCATTGAAGCATCTTTTTTGAGTAGTTTCATCGCTTCGTGTCGGGCTAAAAGCAAAATGTCTTTGTCTTTGACCAAATCGGCGATTTGTAAATTCAACACACCACTTTGTTGTTTGCCCATAATATCGCCCGGACCGCGGAGTTTTAAATCGACTTCAGCAATTTCAAATCCGTCGTTGGTTTGGCACATGGTTTCTAAGCGAATTTTACTGTCGTTGGATAATTTGAAGGAAGTCATTAAAATGCAATAACTTTGTTCGGCACCACGACCAACGCGACCTCTCAACTGATGCAATTGTGACAATCCGAAACGTTCGGCACTTTCAATAATCATCACACTGGCATTGGGCACATTTACGCCCACTTCAATAACCGTTGTGGCAATCATAATGTTGGTTTTGCCTTCGGCAAAGCGTTTCATTTCGGCTTCTTTATCGGCAGGTTTCATTTGGCCGTGTACCATGGAAATGCTGTATTGCGGCAACGGAAAATCTCGGGAATTACTTTCGTAACCATCCATCAAATCCTTGTAATCCATCGTTTCGCTTTCCTTGATTAAAGGATAAACGATATAAATTTGACGGCCTTTGGCAATTTCATCTTTGATAAATTTCCACACTTTCAAGCG
>NZ_JBILQL010000106.1:0-6245 GCF_044373165.1 Flavobacterium sp. | reverse complement strand
TACTTTCGTAACCATCCATCAAATCCTTGTAATCCATCGTTTCGCTTTCCTTGATTAAAGGATAAACGATATAAATTTGACGGCCTTTGGCAATTTCATCTTTGATAAATTTCCACACTTTCAAGCGATTGCTGTCGTAGCGATGAACGGTTTGAATGGGTTTTCTTCCGGGTGGTAATTCGTCGATGATTGAAATATCCAAATCGCCATACAAACTCATGGCTAAGGTACGCGGAATAGGTGTGGCAGTCATGACCAAAATGTGCGGCGGAATATCGTTTTTTTGCCAAAGTTTAGAGCGTTGTTCTACCCCAAAGCGGTGTTGTTCATCAATAATGGCCAGACCTAAATTTTGAAATTGGACTTTGTCTTCTAATAAGGCATGTGTTCCGATTAGGATGTGCAGACTGCCGTTTTGAAGTGCTTCGTGGATGATTTTCCGTTCGGCGGTTTTGGTGGAACCTGTGAGTAATTTGATGTTGATGTTGAGGTTTTGAGCCAATTCGGTTAACCCGTTGAAATGTTGGGTGGCCAAAATTTCCGTCGGTGCCATCAAGCAACTTTGAAAGCCGTTATCCAAGGCAATCAACATAGACATCAAAGCGACTATGGTTTTTCCCGAACCGACATCGCCTTGCAACAAACGGTTCATTTGGGCATTGGTGCCCATATCGTTTCGGATTTCTTTGAGCACTTTTTTCTGCGCGTTAGTCAGTTCAAACGGCAAATGGTTTTGATAGAAATTATTAAAATGTTCACCAACTACTGTAAACGGATGGCCTTTGATTTTGTGTTTGCGAACCAAGTTTTTGGTGATGAGTTGCAGTTGGATGAAGAACAACTCTTCAAATTTCAATCGGAATTGTGCTTTGGCTAACAGTTCCGGACTTTTAGGAAAATGGATATTGAACAAAGCAGCGTTTTTCGGAACCAACTTTAATTCGTCCAAAATATAGTGTGGTAAAGTTTCGACAAACTGGGCTTGGGTTTCAACAAAAACCTGTTGCATCATTTTGTTAATGACTCGATTTGAAATACCGCGATTGGTTAAAGTTTCCGTAGAAGGATAAACCGGTTGCAAGGCGGTTCTGAGATTTTGCTCGTGTTCGTTGAGTAATTCCATTTCCGGATGTGTCATGCTGTATTGTCCGTTAAAATGGGTTACTTTACCAAAAATCACGTAAGGTATATTAAGTTTTAAGGTATCACGTATCCATTTGTGGCCTTGGAACCAGTTGAGTTCCATTTGGCCGGTATTGTCGGTAAAAACAGCTACCAATCGTTTTTTGCCTTTGCCGAATTCGACCGTTTTCAGGTGGATGACTTTTCCAATAATTTGTACTTCGGCCGGATTGTTATTCAATTCATTAATTTGGTAGTATCGCGTTCTGTCGATGTAGCGATTCGGATAAAAGTTCAGTAAATCGTCGTAACGGTGAATGCCCAGCTCTTTGCGCAAGAGTTCGCCTCTTTGCGGCCCAACGCCTTTGAGGTATTCGATAGGGGTTTGCAAAAGGTTAACCGACATATTTTCTTACTGACTATAGCTACAGCGAAGATAGTTTAAAAATGTTTTATCTGAAATTTCATTTGGGATTCGTTATGAAGTTGGCGAATATTTTTCGTTATTTACAACAGTAAAACGGAATTCCAATTTTATGTTAAAACACATCTCCGGACTTAACGGAATCAGAGCCATTGCAGTATTAATGGTCATCGTTTCCCATCGATTTCCCATTGACCATTTTTTGAGAATAATGCCAATCGGGCATTTTGGAGTAGACATTTTTTTTGTGTTGAGTGGTTATTTGATTTCCAGAATTTTATTGAACGGTATTTCTAAAATTGAGCATAATTCCGCTACACCATATCAATTGATTAAGAGTTTTGTCATCCGTAGAAGCTTACGCATTTTCCCTATTTACTATTTGTTGTTATTGGTTTTGTACTTAACCGGTGGTATTATAGGCAACAGTTTTAGAGAAAATTTTCTTTGGTATTTTTTCTATGGTTCTAATTATTTGATTTACACAGAAGGCAAATGGTTTGGTTGTTTGGCCCATTTGTGGTCATTGGCGGTAGAAGAACAATTTTATTTGGTTTGGCCGTTTTTGGTATTGGTGCTTTTTAGAAATCGGATTTTAATACTGTTGTTAGTCACCATATTGATAGGAACATTGTCACCTTTTTTCATAGATGGAATTACTTATGTTTTGACCATTTCGTGTATCAATGCTTTCGGAATAGGTGCTTTATTGGCTTATGTTGAATTAAAGCGACCACAATGGCAATCGGTATTTATCAAAACCATTAATGTTTTGGCAGTAGTTTCTTTAAGCTTAATTTTTGTTCACTATTTTGTGTACGAGTTTGCTTTGTTTTCAGACCGACTATTGGTTTCCATTATTGCCGTAGCTTTAATTGCCTACTGTCGTTACCACCAAAAAAGCTATTTGGTGACTCATATTTTAGAAAACAAAATGTTAAGTTTTATCGGATTAATCAGTTATGGAGTATATTTATACCACAATATTATCCCAAGATATTGGATAGTCGTGCTCAAACGATTGCATATCGAAACACCGGCTACCGTTGGAAATTTTTCTTATGCAGAGTTTTTTATCCAAACGGCTTTTGTGATTTTTATTAGTTATTTGTCTTGGATACTCATTGAAAAACCCATTGGCAAATGGAAGGATAAAATCAGTTAAAAAATTATAGAAACGGCTACAATGAAATATTTATTACTGCTTTTTTCTTTTTTTTCGTGGTCGCAACAAATCTCAAAAGTGGACTTTAAAACAGCTTACGCGAACATTACGGTTTGGGGATTGGAGCGCAAGGTGACAGGAAATGTTACTTATGAATTTGAGGTAAAAGAATCTATCGATACTATTAAAATTGATGGACAAAAAATGACTTTTACAGAAGTTAAAATAAATAGTAAACCGGTTCAATTTGTTAATTCCGGGAAGTCATTAAATCTTTTTGAAGGTTTTAAAAAAGGTAAAAACAAAGTCTCATTTACCTATGTAGCCTATCCAAAACAAACGATTTATTTTATTGGTGTTTTAGGAAGACAAGTTTGGACACAAGGCCAAGGGAAATATACCAGTCATTGGTTTCCGAGCTTTGACGATGTGAATGAAAAAGTCATTTTTAAACTTACCATAGAATCTTTCGAGAAAAGCGCTCGAGCATTAAATAGCGTGATTATTTCCAATGGGATTCTGAAAGACCGACTCAATTTCAATGGACGTGAGATTTGGAAATACCAAATGCAAAAACCAATGAGTTCTTATTTGTTGGCGCTAGTTATTGGAGATTTTAGGAATAAAGTCATCGCTTCCAAATCGGGCATACCGTTGCAGTTTTTTATCCAGCCTAAAGATACCGCTAAGTTTGAATCCACATACCGACACTCGAAGACCATTTTTGATTATTTGGAAAAAGAAATCGGGTTTAAATACCCTTGGCAAGTATACAAGCAAATTCCGGTAGAAGACTTTTTGTATGCCGGAATGGAAAACACTTCTTGTACTATTTTTGCACAAGATTTCGTGGTGGATGACATTGGTTTTAACGACCGAAACTATGTGAATGTCAACGCTCACGAGTTGGCACACCAATGGTTTGGCGATTTAGTTACAGCCAAATCCGGTAAACACCATTGGTTGCAGGAAGGATTTGCTACTTATTATGCTTTGCTGGCTGAGCGTGAAGTTTTTGGAGAGGATTATTTTTACCACCAATTGTACCGCACGTCTTTACAACTTCGCAATGCGGCCAAAACCGACACCATTCCGGTGATGCACGAAAAAGCGAGTTCATTATCGTTTTACCAAAAAGGCGCTTGGGCTTTGCATACCATACGCGAAGCCATCGGACCCCAATTATTTCAAAAAGCGGTAAAATCGTATTTGAAAAAGTACCAATTTAAGAATGTCGAAACCGATGATTTTTTGGCAGAGATTAAAAAAGTATCACCCGCATTCGATACCGAAAAGTTCAAGAAAAACTGGTTGGAAGATTATCACTTTCAAACGGAGGAAGCCAATGTTTTGTTGAAAAAAAATCCTTTCATGCAGCAACTGTTCGAAACCCAACAATTGCGCAAAAAATCGTTGGCCGAAAACAAACCACGATTCACCGAGTTGCTGCAATCCAATGTTTTTTATCCGATAAAAACCGAGATTTTATACCAACTAAAAGATATTCCGTTTGCTGATAAAGTAGAATTTCTGAATTTGGCTTTACAAACTAACAATGTTAAAGTTCGCCAAGCTGTAGCCGAGTTTACCGAAGAGATTCCTATTTCGTTTCAATCTTCTTATGAGAGTTTGTTAGATGATGCGTCTTATGATACCCGGGAAATTGCCTTTATGAATCTTTGGAAGAGTTTCCCGGAAAACCGACCAAAATTACTCGAGAAAGCCAAGCATTGGATAGGAGGAAATGATAAAAGCTTGAGAATCATGTATCTTACATTTGCCTTGCTTTCGGACAATATTCAAGATAAAGAGCAATTGTACGCTGAATTAATTGGCTATACAGCTCCAACTTTTGAAAGTTCTGTACGTCAAAATGCCCTTACCAACGCATTATCCATTGACAGTAAAGATATTGCGGTCTTGAAAAATTTAGTCAATGCTACAGTACATCACAAATGGCAGTTCAGCAAGTTTGGTCGTGATAAAATCCGACAACTGCTCAAAAAAGAGGGCTATCCGGAGTTGTTCCAATCGTTTTTGCCTTCTTTGCCAGAAAACGAAGTCATCCAATTGCAAAAACTTTTAAGCGAAAAATCATGAGAGCGCTAGTCATTTCGGGAGGTGGCAGTAAAGGTGCGTTTGCCGGTGGCGTAGCGCAATACTTAATGCAGGAAAATGGTTGTGAATACGATATTCTTATCGGCAGTTCGACCGGAAGTTTGTTGATTCCGCATTTGGCGCTGGGTGAAGTAGAAAAAATTTACAACATCTACTCAAACGTCAACATGCGCAGTATTTTTGACATCAGTCCGTTCGTGGTTAAAAACAAAAATACACCTAACGAAACCGTTTCTATCAACCACTGGAATGTGATTAAGCAATTCGTTAAAGGGAAACGAACTTTTGGAGAAAGCCATAAACTGTTGGATTACATCAAAGAAAATTTTACGGTAACCGAGTTCGCTTTGCTCAAATCAACCGCTTGTGAAGTCGTTGTAACCGTGACCAATCTTTCTAAGAATGAAGTCGAATACAAATCTATTAAAGACTTTGATTACGAGGAGTTTTGCGAGTGGATTTGGATTTCTTGTAATTATATTCCGTTCATGTCTTTGGTCACTAAAAATGGATATGAATATGGAGATGGCGGATTTTCGAGTTTGGTGCCCATCCGAGAAGCTATCAAACGCGGTGCCACCGAGGTGGATGTGATTATATTGGAAACAGAAGTGCAAACCCTTCCGAAGAAAATAGGCAGAAACCCGTTTTCTTTGATGATTGACTTGTTTCAGACTTTATTGACCCAAGTAGAAAAGCACGACATTACCATTGGAAAGTTAGCGGCCAAGAACAAAGATGCCAAGCTCAACTTATATTACACGCCAACTCAACTCACAGACAATGCGCTGATTTTTAATAAAGATAAAATGAAAGATTGGTGGCACAAAGGCTATGACTATGCTAAAAACAAAAGCGAGTTGATGAGCGACAACCTACCTTAAATTTTCTTTATTCTTACAAAATATACTTTACTTTGTAATTATTTTACTATTTTTATTTTAAAAATTGTAAGATATGTTGGTAAAAGTATTTGGAAGTGCCGTTTTTGGTGTAGAAGCTACTACGATTACGGTAGAAGTCAATATCGACAAAGGTATTGGTTATCATTTGGTTGGTTTACCGGATAATGCTATCAAAGAAAGTAGCTACCGAATAGCCGCTGCACTCAAAAACAATGGTTACGAATTTCCCGGTAAAAAAATTACGGTCAATTTAGCGCCGGCCGATTTAAGAAAAGAAGGTTCAGCTTATGATTTGACTTTAGCCGTCGGTATTTTATCGGCTTCAAATCAAATTAATGCGGAGGAAGTCGACCAGTATGTTATTATGGGTGAGTTGTCGTTGGACGGAAGTTTGCAACCCATCAAAGGCGCCTTATCGATTGCTATTAAAGCCAAAGAAGAAGGATTTAAAGGTTTCTTTTTGCCGATTCAAAATGTGAAAGAAGCCGCTATTGTGGATGGCTTAGCCGTT
>NZ_JBILQL010000029.1:0-25873 GCF_044373165.1 Flavobacterium sp. | reverse complement strand
TATTTCATAAATTTATAGATTGAGAGTACTATTAAGTACAATTTATTAAAACTCAATTCTGATTAGCAAGTTAAGATTATAAAACCCCATGAAAAAATATTTTGCTGTACTGACTTTTATTACAACCATCACCTTAACTGCCCAAACCGATACCCGATTGTATTCGATTATTGAGGCTGTTTCCGCCCAACGATTGGAAAATGACATTCGCACCTTAGCCAATTTCGGCACCCGAAATACCTTTAGCGATACGCTTTCCAAAACCCGTGGTATCGGTGCTGCAAGACGCTGGATTAAAGCCGAGTTTGATAAAATCGATCAAAATTGTAACAACTGTTTGGAAGTTTTTTACCAAAGGGATTTGGTTACACCCAAAGACGGCAATCGCATACCTAAAGAAGCTTATGTGGTGAATGTAGTGGCTGTGCAAAAAGGCACTAAGTATCCAAATCGCTACATCATTATGACCGGCGATATCGACAGCCGCAATTCCGATACTATGGATTATACCAATGATGCTCCCGGTGCTAACGACAATGCTTCGGGTATGGCGGGAACTATAGAAGCGGCGCGGGTATTATCGAAATATCAGTTTGAAAACAGTATAGTGTATCTCGGACTTTCAGGCGAAGAACAAGGATTGTTCGGCGGTAAAGGTTTTGCCGAATATGCCAAAAAGAACAACTGGGAAATCATAGGAGTATTGAACAACGACATGATTGGAAACATCGAAGGAGTGGATGGTGTCATTGACAACAGAACTTTCCGAATATTTTCAGAACCAACGCCTGTAACCGAAACTGAAAAAGAAAGAACCCAACGTCGTTTTTACGGAGGTGAAGTGGATGGTATTTCCCGTCAGCTGGCGCGTTACATTCATAAAACAGTAACGACCTATATGCCCGAAATGAATCCGATGATGGTCTATCGTTTGGACCGATTTGGTCGCGGTGGCCACCATCGTCCGTTTAACGATTTGGGTTACGCCGGTGTCCGCATTATGGAAGCACACGAAAATTACAACCGCCAACACCAAAATAACCGAGTGGAAAACGGCATCAAATATGGTGATGTGATTGAAGGCGTCAATTTTGAATACGCTAAAAAACTTACTGCTGTCAATGCAATTGTACTGGCCGGTTTAGGTTGGTCGCCACCCGTACCTAAGAATGTTACCATCGGTGGTGTGGTAGAACCTAACACCAAACTCAAATGGGACAAAGTAGCCGACGATTCGGTGGTTGGCTATAAAATTTATTGGCGATTGACCACTGCACCGCAATGGGAATTCAGCCGATTTGTAGGGAACACGGATAACTTTGAACTCAAAGGAATTGTAATCGACAATTACTATTTCGGTGTGTCTAGCGTTCATCAAAACGGACAAGAAAGTGTAGTGGTTTTTCCTTCTGCCGTAATGCGTAGTACCGGTAAGTAAAGTTTATTGTGCCAAATACATTTCCAGTTTTTCCTTGATATTGTTCAAAGGTGTCGCAATAGCATTCACATACTGAAAATTCCCGTCGCGTTTATTGTCGATAGATAATTGAATCGGGCAAGCTTCACTTTGGATAGCATTGACTTCAAATGTATTCTCCTTTGCGTTGTAAACCAAATAAGGGGCGCCGGAAGATCCAAATCTGAAGTAACCTTTAATCAAATACCGCAAACCTTCTAAGACATAATTGCCACCCACTCGCTCCGGAAAAATGGCAAAATGCTCGGTAAAACCTTCTATTTGCGCTTTGTTTAATAGCTTGCCGACTTCGCTGGTTGGGGAACTTTGCAAACAATAGTAATCTTGTTGGTCATCAGCCAAAAGGGTAAAGTTTGTCTTTACATAAGGCATGGCTTCAATCAATTCATTCGGGGCATTCACTATGCGATACAAGGCAATATCATCTCCGTAAAAAGCTTCTGTTAATGCCACTTCAATTAAAAAAGTGTGTCGGTTAATGGCGGTTTCGGCAAAATGTGTAGTCGAATTAAAATGCGCTGTCAATTCGGGATTTTGGTAAAAATGCGGTTCTTTAAATTGCACAATCAAATGGGCTTGACAGATTTTTTTCTCCAAAAAAGTCACCCAACGCGTATCAAAATTAATTTGTTTTAAGGTTTCTATCGCGGCATTGTAATCATTAGGATTGCTACTGTTCCAAAAGTATCGTTGCTTTTCGGAATCCAACACAAAACAGTTGGCAAACAATTGTCGTTGTGGGGTATTCAAATAGGGAAGGATGTCGAGTTCAAAAGTGGCCAGGTCAATCGATTTAAAAAGTTTAGCTTCGGTTTTCAAATTGTGAGCCACCGTTAAAAAATATCCTTGACCAATATGAAAAGCACAAATATTATTTTCAAAGTGGCGACGCTGAGGCTCGTTGATGTTTTGGGTAAACATGATTCGAAACAAGGGCGAGGTTTGTTCGTGCGTTAGTTCAAGTTGTTTTGAGAGTTTATTTTTCTGCATGCTGTAAAGTCAATTGCTGTTAACCAAATATAACAAACAAATCCACTCCGCTGATTTTTTGGTCAATTATCTTATAAATAATTGATTATTAACTGTTAAATAAACAGTATTCAAAAAAATGTTAAATTGCATAGCTTCAAATGGATAAGCGGAGAGATGAAACTAAAGCAAACCATCATTTTCCACTGAAAAATTAAGCAATTGGAGTTTGAAAATAATTGTCTGAGGCAACCTTAATGTTCAAGAAGAAATTTAATAAACGGAGGTTTATCGGCAGTTTCCATCCCATAAATACATCAATTTTTACACTTTTAGAGATAAAAGTTTTTTTACCAGTTAATAACCAACCAATAACTATACAATGAATTTAAAACAATCGTTACTCGTAGCCGTGGTGGTAAGTTTGTCTTGCCTTGGCGCTTGGGAACTTTATTGGCGTTCTCAAGGATTTTACCCTAACATTGATGACAACAAAGACTTATGGGCTGTACAAAGGGCCAAGGTAGAAAGTTTAAGCGACGAGGATGTGATTTTGGTAGGTTCTTCTCGGGTATTGTTCGACATACAGTTGGATGAATGGCAAAAACAAACCAGAAGAAAACCCTTGCAATTGGCTTCGCCGGGTTCTTCACCCTTGCCGATTTTTCACGATTTAGTGGAGAAAACCGACTTTAAAGGAACCATACTTGTGGGTGTTACTCCCGGATTATTTTTTTCTACTACTTTTCCTGAAGCTTCCCCTTGGAAACGACCGCAAACCAAAGTCGATTATTTTCACAACCGCACTTATGCCCAACAATTGAATCATTACATTTCCTTGCCTTTGCAAAGTAATTTGGTAATGATGTCGGGCAGCGAAGAGGAATGGTCTGATGACATCGATTTGAAAGCGTTGTTGGGCCGGATTAAAATCGGCAACCGTACTAATGAGTCCGATTTTCCGCCATTTTATAATTTTAATGATACACGAATCGACAGAAATACAACCATGACCGAACGTACCGCTAAGGACACTGCATTTGCCAATAGCATCAAAAGAGTATGGGGTTTTTTCGGGAAAAATGCGCCACCACCGGATAAAAAAGCTACTATGGCTTTCTTTTTACAAGATTTGAAAAAGTTCAAAGCCCGAGGTGGAAAAGTAATCTTAGTCAGATGTCCTTCGAGCGGAATGCTTAAAAAGGGAGAAGATATGGCTTTTCCCAAAGCTGCTTTTTGGGATGAATTGGTCCAACAAGCGCAGGTAAAAAGTTATTATTTTGAAGACTACAAACAGTTGCAATTCGACTGTCCGGAATGGTCTCATTTATCCGCTCCCGACGCTCGAAAGTTTACTGTTGAGCTTCTTAAAATTATCAATGCCGATAATGAATTGTCTAACCCCAAAACCAATTAACCATGTTATTTAATTCTTTAAGTTTTGTTGTTTTTTTGGTCATAGTGTTAGCCCTATATTATGCCAAATTTTTTAATTGGACGTTTAAAAAACAAATGTTGCTTTTTGCCAGTTATGTTTTTTACGGATTGTGGAACCCGCCTTTGGTGATCTTATTATGGATATCGACGGTTATCGATTGGATTACCGGAAAAGAATTGGCCGTAGAAGAAAACAAAAGAAAGCGGCTATTTTGGTTGCTGCTTAGCATGTTTGTCAATTTAGGCTTTCTGTTCTTTTTCAAATACGGTAATTTTTTACTGGAAAATTTCACCGCCTTGGTGAATGCCATGGGAATGGATTACCATCCGCTTCCGATGGATATTATCTTACCCATGGGTATTTCTTTCTACACTTTTCAAACCATGTCGTATACCATTGATATGTATTGGCGAAAAACGGAAAGGGTCAAAACCTTTTTGGATTTTGCCTTGTATGTAACTTTCTTTCCGCAGTTGGTGGCCGGACCTATCGTAAGAGCAGGTGATTTGGTAACCCAATTTTATGAAGAAAAAAGAGCTACGGTCCACCAATTTATCTGGGGTTTATTTTTACTGACCATCGGTTTGTTTCAAAAAGTTGTTTTAGCAGATACTTTATTGTCTAAAACGTCTGATACGGTTTTTAATGCTGATAAAGTCCTAAACACATGGGACGCTTGGACCGGAACATTAGCCTTTTCCGGACAGATATTTTTCGATTTTGCAGGCTATTCCACCTGTGCAATCGGATTGGCATTGATGCTTGGTTTTCACCTTACGGATAATTTTCGATACCCTTATGCTGCCATTGGTTTCTCCGACTTATGGCGAAGATGGCACATCTCATTGTCCACTTGGTTAAGAGATTATTTATACATTCCGCTAGGCGGCAACCGAAATGGCGTAGTGCGAATGTATGTAGCTTTAATGCTCACCATGTTATTGGGCGGATTATGGCACGGCGCGGCATGGACATTTGTAATTTGGGGCGCCTTACATGGTTTCTTTTTAGTAGCAGAGCGTTTGTTGAAAAATGTGATACATATCAAAATTAATGTTTGGAACGGAGTCATTTTAGCTTTAGCGACTTATACCTGTGTCAATTTTACCTGGGTATTTTTCAGAGCCCGAAAGTTTGAAACCGCCCAAAATATTATTGAATCCATGTTGTTTATGCATGCAGATGGCGCAAAGGTTTTAGATACATTTTCGATTGTGAAAGTTTTTACCCTGATGGCACTGACTTTTATTTGCCATTATGTGATGAGAAATACTTCTATGGAAGCAGTTGCCCAAAAGAAATCACCACTAGTTTTAGGGCTGGTATGGGCAGTGATGTTTTTCCTGATTGCTATAGCGCAGGGCAGTGGTGAGCAGTTTATTTATTTTCAGTTTTAATAATTTAGCATAAAAAAGGAGGTTTTTAAACCTCCTTTTATTTTAGTTCAATGTATAACTGACACTGATTTTGGTATTCAGCAATTTTGAAATCGGACAATTGGCTTCGGCATCTTTGACCAATTCGTCAAACTTGGCTTGGACTATTCCGTCTACTTTTGCGGTCAGCGTTAGATTGGAGGCTACAATTGTTCCGTCTTCAAAAACAATTTCTGCTTCTGTTTTTAATTCGGTTGCCGTGAATCCTGCTGCTTGTAAATTAAAAGCCAGTTTCATAGAGAAACAGCCGGCATGAGCAGCGCCTACTAATTCTTCGGGATTGGTTCCGATGCCTTCTTCAAAACGAGATCCAAAGGAATATTGTGTCTGATTTAACACGGTACTTTGCGTGGTTAAATGTCCTTTGCCTTCTTTCCCTGAGCCGTTCCAAACGGCAGTTGCTCTTCTTTTCATCCCTAAATATGTTATAAGTTGTTTGAATACCTCTAAATTACTAAATAGTCTAAGGAAGCACTCTTAACTTTAAGTTAATTAAAATTTGTTTAGTATTTCCCATTCAATAATTCACCACCAATAGCAGATTTGGCTTCGAGACCTAACTTCTTCATCATTTCATAGGTAGTACAAACGGCTGCAGAAGTTACCGGAATGCCACACTCAGCCTGAATCAAATCTATCGCTTCTAAGGAAGGCATTTGCACACAGGCCGAAGCCACAATGACATCAACACCTGTTAAGTCTAAGCGTTTGTAGATTTCCAATAAATTCATCGGGTTTTGAGCCGCAACTTCCAAATTATCGGATATTTCCAAAGCAATACTGTCGACTACTTCAAATCCTTGATGTTCAATATAATCTACAACCAAGTCAGTCAATGGTCGCATATAAGGCGTAATGATGGAAACTTTTTTAGCTCCCAAAACCTTCAATCCGTTAATCAAAGCACCGGCCGAAGTTACAATAGGCGTAGGGAAGTCGTTCGCCACCGTTTCTTGATGTAAGTTTACTTCCGAAACACAGTGATAGCCGCGTCCCATACTCATAATCGCCACTAAGCAAGCGTAGCCCATTACATCTACATGCGCATCGGACAATTCCTGAGCACATTTCAAACTCATGGCATCCATGGCTTCGAGTTCTTCTTTGGTGACTTTTTTCATGCGCATGCGACTGCTGTGAAACGTAAATCGCTCCGGTAATATCGTTTCTCTGGCTCTGAAAATGGCCGGTATTTCGGTTTCCATCGTCACGTTTGAGGATGGCACTATTTGTCCTATTCTGAATTTTTTGTTCATTTTGTTTCAAGTTTAAAGTTCCAAGTTGGTTACTGAGAACTTAAATGTTTGGGCGTTTCCCTATCGGGTCGGGCTTTCCGTTACAATCTTTTTAAAATACCACGGGTTAAAACCCATGGCAATTTAAAAAGGATTTCCACTACAATCCCTAACGCAACTTTTATTTATACCTGACTGCCACTGGCTGTCCTCCTCTTAATATACTTCGTCAGTTCGCTTCGCTCGGGTCAAATCTAACGCAGTCTGTTTTTACTTAGAAATCTCTTTAACTGTATTCACTATCGTTCCTATTCCTTCCACCGTAGCTTCCACCACATCGCCATCATACAACCATTCTTGCGGATCGCGTCCTGCACCAACGCCTGCCGGAGTTCCGGTAGCAATAATATCGCCCGGTTCTAAGGTGAAAACGATACTCAAATCTTCAATCAAATCGTTGATGTTGAATAATAAAAACTGAGTGTTTGAGTTTTGCTTTTCGACACCGTTGACTTTTAAGGATAAGTTCAAATTGTGTGGGTTTTCAATTTCGTCTTTGGTCACTAAAATCGGACCCATTGGGGCAAAAGTATCTTGTCCTTTAGACACAATCCATTGGCCTTCTCTTCTACAATCTCGTGCCGATATATCGTTAATCACGGTATAGCCAAACACATAATCTAATGCCTCTGCTTTGGGAACATATTTACCGTGTTTACCGATTACGACAGCCAATTCTACTTCCCAATCCAGTTGCGAGGTCAGTTTGGTGTTTTTAATAATCTCGGTATTAGTTCCGGTAACGGTTGTTGGTGGTTTGGAGAAGATGATAGGTTTTTGGGGTAATTTACCCGTAGTGTCTAAGGTTCTCGCGCTCTCAGCTACGTGTTCAGTATAGTTTAAACCTATGCCGATGATGTTTTTTCTCGGTTTTTGAATCGGTGCCAAAAGCGTCACTTCTTCTAAGGTATAAGCAATTTCTTTAAAGTAATTCTCGGGTGTATCGGCCACCATTTCGTTTAATTCTTCTACGATTTCAATCCTCATGTCAATCAAATCTAACATATCGGATGGCAACGGAAAATTCGAAATCTCGCCAAAGTCTTCCATATCGATGACTTGGTTGTTGTGGAGGAAGCCTAATCTTGGTTCAGTATCGGCAGTTTGATAGGTAAGTAGTTTCATTTGTTTGTTGTATGTACTAGGTTGTAAGTTCTATGTTCTAAGTTTATTTTCTAACGAGTTTGTAAATGGACAAAAGGATAATGCCCGAGAAAAAGATGATATTGGCATAGCCAAAAAATACAGCCATGTTATCTTCTTTTTTTAATAAATAAAATCCAAGTATAACAAAAAGAAGTGCTGTTCCGATAGAAAACAATAGTTTGAATTTTTGGTTCATTTTTTTAGTTGCTGAGTTCCTGAGTTTTTATTTAGTGATTTTTTGATGTCCGTTGTTTTCGGTATACGCTCTTCCTTGAAATAAGCCCAAACCTTCAATCACCGGCAAGTCGTTGAAGTTGAACAAACAAGCATCTTCAGTATCCGATGCATTATGGTGTTCGTGCCAAGCCCAAGACGGAACACAGAAAATATCGCGTTCTTTCCAATCAAAACGTTGTCCGTTAATAATGGTGTAACCGCTTCCTTTAGCACATTGGTATACAAAAGAACCGGTATGTTTGTGCGCCTTGCCCTTGAAACTGGCTGGTAACAATTGCATCGCTGCTCCCATGGTTTGCATCACATGACCACCGGTTAACGGATTGGAATATTGCATTAAGAAACCATCAAACGGATTGATTTCATTGACTTTGGCGACTTCTAACAACGTCGGATACACTTTGCTCCATGAATATTTGAACAACGGAGAATACGGTTTGTCCCAAGTTTGATCGGCCGGAATTAAACCCGCGCCACCAAAGGTCATAGGCGAATGATTGACTGCTGAAGTCAAAGGTTGTTTGCCATCGTATACTGCATAATCATTGGCTTCCAAAGCATTCACTAATGGAATATCTAAACCGTCTTGCCAAATGCAGGTTTGGCCGTCTTCTTCTACGCCGTGTTCATGCCACGCTGAGTTTGGGGTAATCACAAAGTCGTTGACTTCCAACATGATTTTATTGCCGTCTACTACGGTGTAACCTTTGGAACCTTCCATGATAAAGCGTAAGGCAGAAGCTCGGTGGCGATGTGCCGAGGTGCTTTCACCCGGACGCGTAACCTGGATTCCGGTGTATAACCAACCCACAGCTGCGGATACATCTTTGCGTTTGTCGTTTACCAAATACACTACACGTCTACCGGCTTGTTCTGGTGTTACGAGTTCTGAGGACTTTAGAACCAAACTTCTTAAATCTTCATATTTCCATAACATTGGGACCGAATTGGCGCGCGGTTCCCAAGGTTCGATATCATTGGCTACGGTCCACAAAGCACCGGCGCCAAGGGTTTCGAGTTCTTTATAATAAGCTTCGAGTTCGGGGGTGTCTTGTACACGGGCACGACCGATTACGTCGTCTGAATAGTTGTTGGTTTCCATAGTCTTACTACTATTTTTTATTAAACTCCTCGTGATTGTCTACAAAGGTAATCTTTCTCGTGGGAGCGGTATTGACTCTTAAATCAAAAATGTCAAAGCGGTTGTAATGTCCGAGAATATCGTGCATTTGTTTCGGTTGGATGCATTTTTCCAAATCGATATCCGCATAAATAATACCTTCGTCATCAATTAGCGGTTCGCCAATCACAGCGCCATTTGGCCCAATAAATCCGGAGAAGGCTGAGCTTTTACGCGTTAACAATTCATCTACATTTGGGACATCTTCGCGCAAAGCGTCTTTGATTTCCTGCGAAATGGTGGAGCACGAAACGATGGTGAATAATTTCCCTTCGAAAGAATGTGCGGCCGCACGAATTTTAATTGCTTCTGCCATGTCATAATCCGGAGGTGCAACGGGTAGCGAAATGTAGTTGGCAATGTGTACCAATTCGCCTTGCGACAACAACGTAAAACGCGCTAAGGTATTTGTGTTTTCACCACACGCTAAGGTTCCAACCGGACCAACTTCTGTATCATACACTTTCAATGAAGAACCGTCACCGCTGGTCCATGTGAGTTTTTCGGCCCATGTTGGGACTAGCTTTCTGTGTTTACCAATAAGATTTCCCTTATTGTCAATGATTAAATTGGTATTGTAAATTTCACCATAACTATCACCACGTTCGTTGATTCCGATGACGATGTGCATGTTGTGGTCTTTCGCGGCTTGGAACAACGGTTGCATGCTTTCATCAGTAACGGTAACCGAGTTTTTATACAATTGTTCGTACCATTTACTGCCTTGCACCGGAGTCATGATCCAGTTCCAATACGGATAACCGGCTACGAATACCTCGGGGAAGGCAATTAGTTGAGCGCCATTTTGACTAGCTTCTTTAACAAAAGAAATGGCCTTTGCTATTGTTTTTTCAACGTTTAGAAAAACGGGTGCTGTTTGTACGGTGGCGGCTTTGAATTTTTTAAAGTTCATTCTAAAATTATTTTAAATTTTGAATTTTAAATTATGAATGAGGAAAGCTTTTTCTTCATTTCCTCGTTGAAAGGCTCCGCTTTGATAGCGTCTCTTCCGTTGCTTATGGATACGTTTACTAAAGTTACTTCGCCTTCTAAACAAGTGTTGCCTTGTTCGTCTTCGAAACGGAAACCACAATTTACGGAGGCGCCACCGAGTTTGAGAACCCAAAGTTTTTTGGTTAAGACTTCGCCCAGTCTTGCTGCTTTTTTGAATTGGACTTTCAAATCTACGGTCGGAATCCCATTGGTTTCATGGATTTTGGAGAATGGTCGGTCGAGTGCTTCTTCGAACCAGTCTTCGACTAAGTCATTAAGCATTTCAAGAAATCTCGGATAGAAAACAATTCCGGCGTAATCGACGTGTTTGAAACGTATTTTTTCTTGTTTGGTGAAAGGTTGGTTCATGTTTTTATTTTTGTCACTAATTAGATAATTTTTTTAAAAAGTTTTAGCCACGGATTAAACGGATTTAACTGATTTTCTTTTTGCCACGAATTACACAAATTTTCACAAATTTTAAATTAATGACTTTCGATTACTGATAAGCTTAGCCCCGATAGCAGTGGAAATCCTCGAAGAGATTGCAACGTATAGCGGGAAATAGCTCCTAATTATTTTAATTTAAATCGTTGTATTTTTCCTGTTTCTGTTTTAGGCAAAGCTTCGGTAAAATAAATCACTCTCGGATATTTATACGGCGCCGCTACTTCCTTGAACCAGTGTTGAATATGGTTCTTCATGTTATCGGTAGCTTTACTTTTTTCTTTTAATACGATGTGGGCGCAAACCAGCATGCCTCGTTCTTCATCGGGCAAACCTACAACGGCACATTCTAAAATATCTTCGTGGGTCAATAACACGCTTTCGACTTCAATCGCCGCAATGTTATAACCCGAAGAAATAATCATGTCATCGCCTCGAGCGACAAACCAAAAATAGCCTTCTTCATCTTGGCGGAAAATATCACCGGTGACATTCCAGCCGTTTTCTACGTATTCTTTTTGTTTGTCAATTCGGTTCAAATATTTACAACCTGTGATGCCTCGAACCACTAGTCTTCCGGGTTCATTGGTTGGTAAATCATTTCCGTTTTTATCTACAATTTTAGCTTCATAACCTGTAATAGCTACACCGGTTGCTCCCGGTTTCATGTTAGCTTCATTGGATGAGATAAATATATGCAACATTTCGGTAGCACCGATGCCATCGATGATTTTTAAACCGGTGGCGTCATACCAATCCTGCCAAACTTTGAGTGGTAAAGATTCTCCGGCAGACACACATTTGCGCAAGCTGGAAATATCGAAATCGGCTACTTTGGTCGTGATAATTCGCCAAGCGGTTGGTGCCGTAAAACAAATCGTGATTTTATAATCTTGAATGGCTTGTAAAAGCATGTCCGGACTTGGTTTTTCGATTAAGAAGGTCGAAGCGCCGAAGTACATGGGGAACAAAACTAGTCCACCTAAACCAAAGGTAAAACCGAGTGGCGGACTGCCGGTAAAAATATCATCGGAAGTCGGCTGTAAAGAATACTGCGGAAACGCTTCGCAAATGTTGACAATATCTTTGTGAAAATGCGACGTCATTTTGGGCAAGCCTGTCGTGCCTGAAGTAAAGCCGATTAAGGCGATGCTGTCTGATTTCGTGTGGTAATTGGTAAATGTTTTTGGCTTGTTTACCATTAATGTTTCCAATTGCGAATTGCCGTAATAACAAACCGACTGTAAATAATCGGATTTGACCAAATGCATTTCGTCGGCCAAACTGTGGTCGCAGATGGCATGACTAATTTCGGCACAATCAATGATCGTATTTAACTCTTTAGCCCGCAACAAAGGCATAGTCGCCACCACGATTCCTCCGGCTTTTAAAACCGCAAACCAAACGGCCACCATCATTGGGTTGTTAGCAGAACGAATCAAGACGCGATTGCCTGATTTCAACCCTAAATCATCCACCAAGACATGCGCAATTTGATTCGCTTTTTCGTATAAATCTTGGTAGGTCCAATTGGTTTCAAATGTACGGAGGCAAATGGTATTGCCGCGACCTTCTTTGCTATGGTTGTCCAAAAGAAGTTCTACACAATTCAGCATTTCCGGTTGGTTGAACTGCGGTAAGTCCAGGAAAACATAGTCGGGCTGCAAGTTAGCACTTGGTAGATGTTCGTGAGCGAAATTGTCTGCGTAATTTTTCATGTTTTAATTATTTCTCGCAAAGACGCAAAGTCACAAAGCTTTTGGTCTTACTACTTAATTCAATTGTCTTGATACTATTTCTTATTGCTTTTGGGTTTTAGGGCTTTTTTCATGCCTTCGGTTTGTTTTCTTTCGGCGGCTTTTAGCGGATAAAGATGAGAATTTCCGGCTTTGTATTGGTTTGGGATATCATTGGCTTCGAATTGCTCGTAGGCTTGTGCGTTGCGAACGAAATTGGCATCGGCTAATAACGGTCGGCCCAGCGCCACCAAATCAGCTCTGCCGTTTAAAATGATGGTGTTGATTTGGTCAATGTCTTGAATATATCCTGTTGTTATTGTTGGAACGTGAACGGTATTTCTCACTGCGTCTGCAAATGGGGTTTGCCACATGCGTCCGATTTGCGGTTTTTGGTGCGCAACTGTATTTCCGGTGGAAACGTTGATGATATCGGCACCGGCGTTTTTGAAAGCGGTGGCTATGGATATTACTTCTCCTTCAGTAATGCCGTTTTCGGCCCAATCAGAAGCGGAGATTCTAACCGACATGGGTTTGTGATGTGGAAACACTTTTCGCATTTCGTTGAAAACCCTTAGTGGAAACTTTAAGCGGTTTTCAATGCTTCCGCCAAATTCGTCGGTTCTGATATTGGTTAAAGGTGATAGGAAAGACGCTAATAGGAATCCGTGATGGGCTTGCAGTTCAATTAAATCAAAGCCTGCTTTGTCAGCATTTTTAGTCGCTTGGACAAATTGAGCCACAATTAAATCCATGTCTTCGGAAGTCATTTCTCTCGGAATCGGACATTTTTCATTGTACGCTATTGGCGAAGCCGAAATCAAATCCCATGGCAAATTAATCGGTTCGTTTTGGCCTTCCCAAGGTTTTTTCGTAGCGCCTTTTCGACCTGAATGGCCTAATTGAATTCCGATTTTGGTTTGGCTGTTTTGATGGATAAATTCGGTTATTTTTTTCCAGTCAATTAGCTGTTCCTGAGTATAAATACCGGCACAACCTAAAGTGATACGTCCTGTTTCGGAAATGGCGGTCATTTCGGTAATTATGAGTCCGACACCGCCGGTGGCTCTGCTGCCGTAATGCACTAAATGCCAATCGGAAACCTTCCCGTCAAAGGCAGTGTATTGACCCATTGGCGACATAACGATGCGGTTTTGTAATGTTAAATCGCGGAGTTGGAATGGGGTGAAAGCGGGAGGCGCTTCAGGGTTAGTGCTTTTTTGAATGGAATTGAATTCGGCTAACACTTTATCGGTAAATGATTTATCGCGTAGTCTGAGGTTTTCAAACGTTACTTTTTTGGAACGCGTCATACAGCCAAAGGCGAACTGATAGAATGGATGTTGGTTATTTCTATCCATATTTTCAAACCAATCGAGCGAAACTAAAGCTGCGTACTGTATCATTTCTACGGTGTTTCTTCGGGTTTTGTCGTATTGTTCGAATGCGGCTTGCACATTGTTAGGGTTCGCAATTACTGCATCAGATAAACCGATGGCGCAATCCATGGCCAATTTGGTTCCCGAACCGATAGAGTAGTGTGCAGTGGCTTTGGCATCGCCCAACAAAACAATATTCTTGTGAAACCATTTTTCATTGGTCACATGCGGAAACTGGCGCCAATGGGATTTATTAGAAATCAGTGGATGTCCGTCGAGTTCTTCTTTGAATATTTCGGCCATTTTGGACATCGTATCGGCTTCATTGGTCACTTCAAAGCCGTGTTTTTGCCAAGTTTCGTCGCTGCATTCAAATATCCAGGTACTCATGCCGGCTTCGTATTGGTAGGAATGCGCTACTATTACACCATGTGGTGTCGTTCTGAAGAAATAGGTAAAGGCGTCTAACGGTTTGGTTGAGCCTAGCCATACAAAGCGGTTTTTCTTTAAAGTGATTTTGGTTCCGAATTCCGATTCGTATTTTGTTCTGATGCCGCTGGCAATTCCGTCAGAAGCTAAGATGATGTCGGCGTCTTTATACTGGTCTAAATCATCTATGTTTTGTTCGAAGTGGAGAATTACACCTTCTTCACGACAGCGTTGGTGTAATAATTTAAGCAGTGTTTTTCGGGAGCAACCGCAAAAACCGTTACCGGCTATGCTGACTTCTTGTCCGTCACGCGCTACGATGATGTCGTCCCAATAGGCAAATTGGCTTCGGATTAACTCGTACGATTGCATGTCGCGTTTAAGGAATTCTCCCAAAGTTTCATCAGAGAAAACCACGCCAAAGCCAAAACTATCGTCGGGTTTGTTGCGTTCGTACACCTCAATTTGGCACTGCGGCATTGCTTTTTTGGTTAGGATGGAAAAGTAAAGTCCGCCCGGACCGCCGCCTATAACTGCTATTTTCATATTTTTTGAGATTCTGAGTTGCTAAGTAACTGAGTGTTTAATTTTTTATTTTAAACATTAAGGAGTTAAGTTTAGTTAAGGTTTTCATTAAGGCTTAATGCAACTTATTTTTCTTAACTTCTTAATGGTGAATTTAACCTCTTTTGATGGAGAACAATTCTCCTAATTTGGCATAATTAGCACCGGCTAATCTTGCCACCGGCTTATACGTTTCTAAATTGATTTTGAAATTGTCTAACAACACGTTGTCGTCAAAATGCATCATAACGATACGGCCGATGATGATGCAAGAACCACCGTTTTTGTGATCTTCTAAAAAGTAGTGATGTACCAGTTCGCATTCAAATTGTACCGGACTTTCTTTTACCCTCATGGGTTTGACTTTTTCGGAAGGAATAGGGGTAACACCGGCCAATTCAAACTCGTCAACCGTTGCTGGTACAGCTTGAGCTGTTGTATTCATCTGTTCTACTGTGCTTTCGGTGACCATGTTCACCACAAATTGCTTTGTAGCTAAAACGTTGTTCAGAGTATCTTTATTGGTGTGGTTGGCTCTGTTAATAGAAAACATAATGTGCGGCGGATCTTCACCGGCAGCATTAAAGTATGAAAAGGGTGCGAGGTTGTTTATTCCGTCTTCGCTTACGGTGGCTATCCAACCGATAGGTCTGGGAATGATAGCACCTGTCATTAATTTATACACTGCTGAGGAATCCAGCAGATTAGGGTCAAATAGCATAGTGTTGTTTGTTTACTACAAATTAAAGCTATTTTTTTTATTTTTTTGACAGTTGTATAATTTCTGAAGTCAAAAGTTATCAATACTTCAAAAAAAATCTTAATAGGTTGTTAGTGCTATCGAATATTCTTTTTTGGTTTTTTGATTAATCCAAACACCTTTAATGGATCCGTTATTCCAATCGGCTTCTATAATGCCTATTAAGCCTGAAATGTCATCGGTACTCTGTTCCATTAAATAAAAATGATTGTTTTTTAAAGTGCCATGGCATTCAATAGGCGTTTTGTATTTGTCGTACCAATAGGTAATAGTTAAGGAACTATCGTAATTGATTTGAGGAATTACCATCGTAACAGCATTTTTACCAATGGTTCCTTTAAATATTTTACCAATAGGAGACATGCTTTTTGCATTATTAACATGTGTGTTGTAAAGTAAGCTTTTGCCATAATCGGATAGGTATTCCTTTAGGCTAGTATAATCGAAAGGAATATCAAACTCATATAAATCATCGATGGCACGGTTAACATGGCTTGAGCAACGACCTCTTAAAACGTTAAGTTGGTTTTGGGTAAAGTAAAAATTAAAATCGTCTAATTGGTATTCAGTATAGTCCGTCAAGCAATTCTCATACAGGTCTATTTGAGCGCTGTATCGATCAAATAATTCTCGTTGTTTGATGCTGTCGGTTGTTTGGAGGTTTTTTCTTGTTTCCGATAAAAATGCAGTAATCTCTCTTTTTACCTTTTGGTTAATTAGCTTTGCCAAGTTAAGTTGTTGGTTAGGCTTTATGATATCCGAAAGCAAAATGGTATTGCCGTTGCGCGCGTCAAAATTGTGATGGGATTCATAGCCTTCTAAATAAGCCCCGCTATATTCACAATTTAGGCTTAGGCTCAAGATATTGACCGGGGTTTCTTCTTTGTTCCACCCATAGAAGGTAAAGCTGCCATTTAGTTTTTGATCATTGTAAGTTACTTTTTCAAAGGGATTTTTTTTATAAACTCCGGGCAAGTGTTGCAGGTATTGCAGTTGCAAAAAAATATTAATTTTTTCCGCTATTTTGGAATTGGATGTTGAATGAACTTCCGGAAAAAGGTAATCATCGGTGGCTGGATTTAAGTTTTTAACACTAATTTGATTGGTTTGTCCAACACTGAGCTGTACCAACAATGCCATTATCCCAAAGGCTTTATTTAATTTCATGCAACTTGAATAGTTTTTTAATAACAGACACTATAGTAGTAGCCAAAATGGCTCCTAAAAACGCCAAGAAAATATCTTTTTGCGCATCCCAAATATCACCTTGGGTACCCAAGTAAGCGGCACCTTGAGCAGGAAAAAATAAATCGGCCACAGCCCATTCTATTAATTCGTAAAATCCACTCACTGATAAAGTGATTTCTATAGGTAAGACCCAAGCCACCAATTTTGGGTATTTGACCCATTTTAAAAACAATTCTCTCATGGGGTAAGCCAATAAAAATCCGAAACTAAAGTGTACTATGCGGTCATAATGGTTGCGTTCCCAGCCCATATAGTCTTTTAACCAATAGCCAAAAGGGTTTTCGGCATAAGTGTATTTAGCACCATATACATGCAGACATAAATATACTGTTATGAGTAAATAGGAAAGATCGCTGAATTGGTATTTTTTAAAACTAAACAGTAAAAAGATAAAGAATAAAACGGTTAATGTATTTTCGAGCAACCAATTGTTTATGTCGTTGGTTCCTAATAATGTACTGATCCATATGATAGCAAATGAACTTAAAAAAGTCCACAACCAAGGGTTTTTGTTGAACGGGGTTCTTGTGGGAGAAATGGCTAGGGTAAAAGGCATGTTTATACTTGTTTTAAAGGCTAATATAGTAATATTTTCTGCAGTAGTTTTAAAGCAACTTTTCAAAACGATTTCAGCGGGGACTTTGTTTAAAATTATTATATCTTTAATTAAAACCCAATAAAATTAATGCTTGTGTAATTTTTGTCTAAAAAAATTATCAAAAACACTTTTATATATTTGCTAATTAAGTATATTTATGCAAAATTTATATATATGGAGATTTTATCTTGTCCCAAATGCCAAAGTGATGCTATAGTAAAAAGTGGTGTCATCAAAGACAGACAAAGGTTTTTGTGTAAAAAATGCAACTATTACTTTACGGTCAATAAATTGGGTAAAAAGATTGATAGTTACTATGTCACTAAGGCATTGCAATTGTATTTGGAAGGATTGAGTTACCGAGAAATAGAGCGCATTATAGGGGTTTCACATGTTACTGTGAGCAACTGGGTAAAGGAGTTTAAAATATCCAAACCCAATCATACCGACTATCATCCCACTTATAAGATTTACAACCACTTAGAATTGGTGGAATTTCTTAAAAATAAAGAAGTATTGAAAGGTGCCGGGATGATAATTACCGAGTTGGGCGATAAGTTTATGCTTATCAAATGGGAGCGTTTCAAAGATTAGCTATAGTATTTTACAATAATATATATCATAATTTTTTTGATTCATTAAATATTGGAATTTGGCTGCACAAAATTTAACCAAAAACCAAATTATTTGAATTATGAAAAAATTACTAATTGTTACGTTTGCCGCCTGTTCTTTATCGGGTTTTGCACAGCAAACAACTCCTACACCTGCTGCACCTGCCGTACCGGTAGCCAAAGAATGGGATGTAAGTGTTTACGGTTTCGTAAGAACCGATTACATTTGGGATACGCGTCGTTCCGCACAAGTTCGTGAGTACAATTTAAATCTGTATCCGTTGGATGAACAATTGGATGCCAATGGCGACGACCTAAATGATGCCGGAGCCAATAACTTCCTATCGGTGGTTTCACGTTTGGGCGTTAAGGCCAAAGGACCGGATGTGTGGGGTGCTAAAACCACCGGAGTCTTAGAAGGTGACTTCTTCGGAAACACCGAAGCTTCAATCGGGTTATTCCGTTTGCGTCATGCTTATGCCAACCTGGAGTGGGAAAAAACTACCTTAACCTTAGGACAAACTTGGTATCCAACATTCATTCCTGAGGTATTCCCGGGTGTGGCTAACTTTAGTACAGGTATTATGTTTAATCCTTTTGGTTGGGTATCACAAGCGCGCATCAAGCAAAACTTAACCAAAGAGCTCTCATTTGCCTTTACGGCCTACAAAGAAAGAGAGTTTACTACGGCTACGGCCACCGGCGGAACGCAAAACTCGGCTTCCTTCAACTCTTTATTGCCTACTCTACACGGGCAATTTCAATTTAAAAACAAAAACTGGATAGCCGGTTTAGGATTTGAATACAAATCATTGCAACCTTTAACCGTAAGTAATGGTTTAGCTACTAAAGAAAAAGTAAATACCACATCAGTTGTAGGTTATTTTAAGTACAATAACGATAAATTCCATATCAAAGCCTATGGGATCAGCGGTAAAAACATGTATAACTTAGTGATGTTAGGCGGTTTTGCCGGCTATACAGTTCCCGGAGAAGTGGAAACTTACGAAGGTATCAAAACTTCGGCTATGTGGGTGGATATTGCAAGTAACGGCAAAAGTGTAGCCCCGGGCTTTTTCTTTGGCTATACCAAAAATGACGGTGTAAGCAAAGACAATCCTACTACTTTGTACGGAAGAGGTTTCTCGGGTACTCGTGGGGTAGATAACGTAATGCGCGTTTCGGCTCGTGTGGATTTCAAACAAAATAAATTCAGAATTACGCCTGAACTTGAGTACACCGGTGCTACTTGGGGAGACCTCAAACCTGATGCTACTTTTGACGGTAACAACAAAAAAGTAGGCAACTTCAGAGCCATGATTTCATGTGCTTACAGCTTTTAATAACCAATTTAATATTTATACAGTATGAGCGATAAAAAAACAAAAGGAATTTGGAAAGTGATTTCCGCTTCCTCCATGGGAACCATGATTGAATGGTATGATTTTTACATCTTCGGTAGTTTAGCAGTAGTGTTATCTACCAAATTTTTCCCAACTGATAATCCAACTGCGGCTTTCTTGTCTACCTTGGCTACTTTTGCCGCCGGTTTCGTAGTGCGTCCGTTTGGAGCCTTATTCTTCGGACGATTAGGAGATTTAATCGGAAGAAAATACACCTTTATGGTAACTCTAATGTTAATGGGTGGAGCCACGTTTGTCATCGGATGTATTCCGAGTTATGAAACAATTGGTTTTGCTGCCCCCATTTTAGTTTTAATCCTTCGTTTGCTTCAAGGTTTAGCCCTTGGAGGTGAGTATGGAGGTGCGGCAACTTATGTGGCTGAGCATGCTCCAAAAGGGGAAAAAGGATATTGGACCTCATGGATTCAAACTACAGCAACAGTTGGACTTTTTATTTCGTTGATGGTGATTTTAATTACCAAAAGTTTATTATCGAAAGAAGCGTTTGATGAATGGGGATGGAGAGTACCGTTTTGGGTATCTATCTTAATGGTTTATGTTTCTTACTTGATTCGTAAAAATATGGATGAATCTCCGGTGTTTGCCAAAGCCAAATCGGAAGGTAAAACGTCAACGAATCCTTTGAAAGAAAGTTTCGGACACAAATACAACTTAAAGTTTGTCTTATTGGCATTATTCGGAGCTACTATGGGACAAGGGGTGGTTTGGTATACCGGTCAGTTTTACGCTATGAACTTTTTAAAAACCGTACAAAGTATTGAATCTTCGCAGGTAGACATGTTGTTAGGAATAGCCTTAATTTTAGGAACACCTTTCTTCGTGTTCTTTGGATGGTTGAGCGACAAATGGGGCAGAAAATCTATCATGATGGCCGGAATGTTGTTGGCAATCTTTTTATACCGTCCGATTTACCGCGCCATGTATGCTTCGACAGATTTAGCACAGAAAGTTGAAATTGTAGAGCAAACTAAAGTAGTGCCTTCAATGAAAGAAGTTGATGAAACCAAAATGGATTCCATTTACACCACTACAAAAGCCTATACTGATGGAACTACCGTGGAAGAAATCAAAACCAAACATTTTGAAAACGGAAAACTAATGGTTGATGACAAAGGCAAAGATAAAATTGATACCAAAGTTACCAAAATGATCAATAGTTCTGATAAATGGTTCTTGGTACTTATGGTCTTTATTCAGGTTATTTTTGTAACTATGGTGTATGGCCCAATCGCTGCTTTCTTGGTAGAAATGTTCCCGGTAAAAATCAGATATACGTCGATGTCATTGCCATATCACGTTGGAAATGGTATATTTGGAGGATTGCTTCCGGCTATTTCAACGTATTTTGTAACTACTGCCAAAGATGCCGGCGATCCCGAGTTTTATTTGGAAGGCTTGTGGTATCCTATTGGAATTGCCACAGTATGTTTTGTAATCGGAATGATTTACATTGATAGAAAAATTAATACACTTCACGACTAAAACCCAATATTATGAACGCATTAAAGAAATTTTTAGGAATTGTTTGGATTGCTTTAGCCGTGGCTGTAGCCTATTACGCTATCGGAATCTTTGGAGGAAAACTAACCTCCGGAAAACAAGACGATTTAGTTTTCGGAATAATTATATTTTTCATATTATTACCGTTAATTGTAACCGGGTTAACCATTTTTGGTTGGTACGCCATAACCGACGAATATGAAGATTAGCATAAATAAATAGTTTATTGGTAACCAAGGGCTCTTACTTTGTTAAGGGCTTTTGGTATTTATATAGGACATCAATTCATGAAACAACGCCACCAACAAAAATTAGTAATCATCTCAATGGTTTTGCTAATCGGATTAAACCTTCCGATTGTATTGCTGTTTGACAGTGCCGAAAGTTTTTTGGGCTTTCCGGTGATTTACATTTACATTTTTTCGGTTTGGTTGTTTTCGGCTTTACTTTCTTTACTAATCATAAAACGTTATCATGAATAGTATAGTATTGTTAGTCATCTTAGCGTTGTACTTGGGCGTGCTTTTTTTTATAGCGCATTGGGCTGAGAAAAAAGAAAACTCTCGATGGTCAAATAATCCCTATGTATATTCCTTATCATTGGCGGTTTATTGTACGGCATGGACGTACTACGGCAGCATTGGTGTAGCGGCGAATTCGGGTTTGAATTATTTGCCGGTGTATTTGGGACCGATTATTATTATCCCCGCTTGGATGATTGTTCTAAAGAAAATCATTCGCATTTCCCGGGTCAATAAGGTGTCGAGTATAGCCGACTTTATTTCGCTGCGTTACGGTAACAGCCGGTTTCTGGGAGCAGTTGTAACGATAGTTTGCTTGTTTGGTATTTTGCCTTACATCGCCCTACAACTCAAAGCCATTTCCGAAACGTTTCACTTGGTAACGCAAACGCCATCGAACTACAATATCTTTGACGATAGTACTACATACGTGGCTTTTGCCTTAGCCATTTTTGCCTCTATTTACGGAACGCGCTATGTGGATGCTTCCGAAAAACGAAAAGGCATAGTAACGGCAGTGGCTTTAGAAAGCGTTTTGAAATTATTGTTTTTTATCATCATAGGCGTGTATGTAACTTTCTTTGTTTTTGATGGATTTGATGATATTTATGCCAAAGCATCTTTACTGGAAAACTTCCAACAAAAAAACACTATCGGTGGATTGCCCCAAGCTATTAACTGGTTCTTTTTATGTGTATTGTCGCTGTTTGCTATTTTCTTGTTGCCGCGTCAGTTTCAGGTTTCCGTGATTGAAAACACTCGAGAAAACCATGTCAATACTGCGGTTTGGTTATTTCCGCTGTATTTGTTATTGTTCAATATTTTTGTTTACCCGATAGCTTGGGGCGGGAATATTTTATTTGAAGGACAAAACGTCAATTCGGATACTTATTCGCTGTTAATTCCCCAACTTTTTAATCATAAAGTTTTAACAGTGATGGTTTTTTTAGGCGGATTTTCCGCGGCGATTTCAATGATCGTAGTTTCTTCCATCGGATTGTCTACTATGGTGAGTAACAACTTGATTATTCCCTACGGATTGTTAGGCCGTTTAAAACACAATGAGCAAACTACTATCAACAAAAAAATTGTCAATATTCGTAAAATCGGAATCTTCTCGTTGATTATCAGTGCCTACTTTATTTATCGCTTTTTTGCCTTAGATTACAGTTTGTTTTCTATTGGTTTGGTGGCTTTTGTAATCATAGCTCAGTTGGCTCCTTCATTTTTCGGTGCTTTGTTTTGGCGAAGAGGTTCAAGAACCGGAGCGGTTTCGGGCTTAATCGTAGGTTTTGTCATTTGTTTGTATACTTTACTGATTCCTTATGCTTTAGGGATAACTTCAGCAGATACTTCTTTTATAACGAATGGATTTTTGGGCATAGAATTATTGCGACCATTGCAATTGTTTGGTCTCGATTACTTGCAACCCGTGCCACATGCCTTGTTTTGGAGTTTGTTGTTCAACTTCATGACGTACATCGCCGTATCAGTAAGTTTCAAAGGCAATTACCGCGAGCGCAACTATGCCGAGATGTTCCTCGACATCAATAAATACATCAACATGCACGAAAATGCGTTTGTATGGAAAGGAACGGCTTACCGAAATGATATCGAAAAAGTATTGATTAAGTTTTTAGGCGAAGACCGAACCAAGCGCGCCATGAACATCTTCAACGTAAAATACAACGTCGATAAAAACGAAGAGCTGGCCGATGCACGTTTGATTAAATTCTCCGAAAACCTGCTTACCGGACACATCGGTACGGCTTCGGCGAAAATCTTAATATCGAGCGTGGTGAAAGAAGAAAAAATTA
Organism: Flavobacterium sp.; assembly: GCF_044373165.1. Classification (GTDB taxonomy): domain Bacteria; phylum Bacteroidota; class Bacteroidia; order Flavobacteriales; family Flavobacteriaceae; genus Flavobacterium. The sequence goes on along the minus strand of NZ_JBILQL010000029.1, from coordinate 2,665 downwards.
CTTTGCCCGAAGTATTGAAGATATTGGAAGAATCCAAAGAAAACATCATCATTAATAAAAAACTCACGGAAACTTCTAACGAACTCAAAGAAATTTCTGCCAAGTTACAGGAAGCCAATGTTTCTTTGATGAAAAAGGACAAGCAAAAAGATGAGTTTCTCGATACGGTAACACACGAATTGCGAACGCCAATTACCGCTATCAGAGCTTCGAGTGAGATTTTATACGATGACGATGAAATTCCCGAAGAATTGCGCAAACAGTTTCTGCAAAACATCATCTCCGAATCCGATCGTTTGAACCGATTGATTGACAAGATATTGGATTTGGAGAAGTTTGAAACCGGAAGGCAAAAAGTCAATTTGGCCCAACATAAAATTGTGGAAACTATCGAAAATTCAATTGAACCTTTGCAGCAATTGATAGCCAATAAAAATATTCACATTCACTTAGAAGGCAACGCCAACCTCAAAGCCGAGTATGATGAAGACAGAATAGTGCAAGTGGTGACCAATTTGGTATCGAATGCCATAAAATTTTGTCCCGATACCAACGGATTAATTACTTTAGCCGTTTATGACAAGTTTGATTATGTTCAAGTGGAAGTAAGCGACAACGGCAAAGGCATAACCAACACCGATTTTGAAAACATATTCGACAAGTTTTACCAATCGACCAATCAGAATTTCAAAAAACCAATCGGCAGCGGATTAGGATTGGCGATTTGCAAACAAATTATAGAACACCACAAAGGTAGTATTTGGGCCACCAATAATGCTACCGGCGGCGCGTGTTTGACATTTACGTTACCCAAAAAACAGCCGTTATGAGAAAGATTTTAATTGTAGACGACGAACCCAATATCGTAATGTCTTTAGAGTACACTTTCAAAAAGAACAACTTTGAAGTGTTTATTGCCCGTGATGGTCAGGAAGCTTTAGATATTTTACAAAACCAATTGCCCGATGTGATTATCCTCGATATCATGATGCCGTTAGTAGACGGTTTTGAAACTTTAGAGCAAATCAAGAAAAACGAAAAACTCCAACACTGTAAAGTGATGTTTCTTTCGGCTAAAAACAAAGAAAGCGATATCGAAAAAGGAATGGCTCTCGGCGCCGATGCTTACCTGACCAAACCTTTCTCTATTAAAAAAGTAGTGGAGCAAGTGAATGAATTATTAGAGTAATAGGTTGGTTCATGTTGATGTTAAGCCTATTTGAATAGCGAACATTTTTTTGGCACGCTTTTAAATTTTAATGACAATTGTTGTATATATCTATTTAGCAACAAAGTTTTGAAAGGTAAGCTAATAATGGTTACTTTTAAGCTGTGAATTAAACAGTTACCAACCTAACCTTACCCATGAATTACCAAGAATTATACAACCAAAGCATTCAAAATCCGGAAGCTTTTTGGGCAGCACAAGCCAATGAAATTGATTGGTTTACCAAACCACAGAATATACTCTCCGAAGACGAAACCGGTTACCCGTTGTGGTACAAAGACGGCAGTTTGAACGCTTGTTATTTGGCTTTAGATAAACACATCAATGATGGTTTTGGAGACCAAATAGCCATCATTTATGATTCACCCGTTACCCAAACCGTAAAAAAATATACTTATAACGAAGTCAAATCAGAAGTCGCCAGATTGGCCGGTGGTTTATTGTCTTTGGGTTTAAAAAAAGGACACACCGCTATCATTTATATGCCCATGATTCCACAAGCAACATTCGCTATGTTAGCTTGCGCCCGAATAGGAGTCACGCATTCCGTAGTTTTTGGCGGCTTTGCACCACACGAATTAGCCATCAGAATTGACGATTGCAAACCCAGAGTGATCCTCACTGCTTCTTCGGGAATCGAAATCGACAGACTCATTGCCTATAAGCCTTTAGTAGACGAAGCCATCGAATTGGCCGAACACAAGCCTAAAAAAGTAGTAGTGCTCAATCGTAAACTGGGAGCGAGAATTCCTTTTAAAAAATACGACGTGGATTACGATGCTTTAGTTTATGGCTCGGAAGAAGCCGATTGCGTTCCGGTAGAAACCACGCATCCGTTGTATGTTTTGTACACTTCGGGCACGACAGGTAAACCAAAAGGAATTGTTAGAGACACCGGTGGTTATGCCGTGGCGCTTAAGTTTTCTATGCAAAAAATATACGGTGTTCAACCCGGTGAAGTCTTTTGGGCCGCTTCCGATGTGGGTTGGGTTGTAGGACACAGCTTCATAGTTTACGGACCATTATTCAACAGAAATACGACTATAGTTTTCGAAGGCAAACCCATCAAAACTCCGGATGCGAGTACGTTTTGGCGAGTGATAGCCGAGCATAAAGTCAGCGTCATGTTTACCGCACCAACAGCCATAAGAGCTATCAAAAAAGAAGACCCGAATGGGGAATTTATCAAACAATATGATTTGTCTTGTTTGAGAACACAATTCCTTGCCGGTGAACGTTGTGATATTGCCACCTTAGAATGGTACCGCGAGCACATTCCTATTCCGGCCATCGACCACTGGTGGCAAACTGAATCGGGCTGGCCGATGATTGCCAATATGATGGGTGTAGAATATTTACCGATCAAACCGGGTTCTTCGGGCAAAGCGGTTTCGGGTTATAACATCATGATTTTAGGGGAAAACGGTCAGGAGTTAG
>NZ_JBILQL010000028.1:0-26721 GCF_044373165.1 Flavobacterium sp. | reverse complement strand
TCCTGAGAAGCCATTTGGTATGACTTTAATTCCGGGCGGTGCCTACATTATGGGTAAATCGGATGATGATTTAGCAAATGTGCAAGATGCGCCAACCAAAACAGTTACTGTTAGAGCGTTTTATATGGACGAAACTGAGATTACCAACAGCGAATACCGTCAGTTTGTAGAATGGGTTAAAGATTCTACGATAAGAGTTCGCTTGGCTATTTTAGCAGATGAAGTAGGACAAACAGCCGGTTCTGGAGGTAAAGGAGGTAAAGGAAATAAAAATGCAGGTAGTATTGGTGACTTTGCTTTTAATGATACTGATCCGGCGAAAATGACGCCATATGATAAATACATGTATGAGAATTATTACAGTGTTGGGACTGATGATGATCCTTATGCAGGCAGACGTCTGAACAGAAAAGTAAAATTGATTACTGATACTAGTAAATACCCCGATGAATATTATTCAGAAGTAATGGATACGATGTATTTGCCTCTGGCTGAATCATTCAACGGTTTGAGAACTATCGATGTAAGAAAATTGAAATTCCGTTATTCTTGGATGGACATTCAAGCGGCAGCGAAAGCTAAAGTTGGTAAAAGAAGTTCTTTCATCAGAACAGAACAACAAGAGGTTTATCCGGATACTACAGTATGGATCAAAGACTTTGCTTACTCTTACAATGAACCAATGCACAATGACTATTTTTGGCACCAGGCTTATGGAGAATATCCTGTAGTCGGAGTTTCTTGGAAACAAGCTAAAGCATTTTGTGCTTGGAGAACGTTAAATAAAAATGCGTATATTAAATCAAAAAAGAAAAAGAAAAGACCGGATTTAATTAATGCTTTCAGATTGCCTACAGAGGCAGAGTGGGAGTATGCAGCCAGAGGTGGTCTAGAATCTGGGACATATCCTTGGGGTGGTCCTTATGCAAAAAATGACAGAGGTTGTTTCTTAGCCAATTTCAAACCTAACAGAGGAGATTATGCGGCTGACCAAGCTTTATATACTGTTGAGGCTAAATCTTATGAGCCTAATGGTTATAACTTATACAATATGTCAGGAAACGTTGCCGAGTGGACAGATTCCTCTTATGATGCAGCAGCTTACGAGTATGTTTCTTCTATGAACCCTACGGTACAAGATGCGAAGAACATGAGAAAAGTAGTGCGCGGAGGTTCGTGGAAAGATGTAGCTTACTTTTTACAAGTAGGAACCAGAGATTTTGAATATGCTGATACGGCCAGAAGTTACATCGGCTTCAGAACAGTTCAAGATTATATGGGAACTCAAGTAACCAAAAACGGTAAAGCACCAAGAAAGTAATTTCAAAACCAACTTAATTATATTTAACTTAACTAACTAAAAAATTATTATTATGGCATTATTAAGCAAAAAAACAATGAATTTCGCTTACGGTATGGGAGCGGCTGTTGTAATTATTGGAGCATTATTCAAATTAATGCACTGGCCAGGTGCAAGTGCAATGCTTATTATAGGATTAGGTACTGAGGCATTAATTTTTGGATTGTCTGCCTTTGATCCTGTTGATAAAGAATTAGATTGGTCTTTGGTTTATCCTGAATTAGCAGGTGGAGAAGCAAAGGCAAGAGATAAAAAGAGTGAAGACCCTAAAGATGCTCAAGGATTATTGTCTCAAAAATTAGACAATATGTTGAAAGAAGCTAAAATCGACGGACAGTTGATGGAAAGCTTAGGAAACAGTATCAAAAACTTTGAAGGAGCTGCAAAAGCAATTTCACCTACAGTTGATTCTGTTGCTTCAACAAAAAAATATGCTGAAGAAATGACTAAAGCGGCAACTCAATTAGAAACTTTGAATGGTTTATACCAAGTTCAATTACAAAGCGCTGAGAGAAATGCACAAATCAACAATGAAGTTGCTGAAAACAATTTAAAATTAAAAGACCAAATGCAATCATTGACATCTAACTTACAAACATTAAATAATGTTTACGGTGGTATGTTGTCTGCAATGAGTAACAAAGGATAATTAGTTTTTGAACTATATTTTATTAACAAAACAATAAACTAATTAAAATGGCAGGAGGAAAACTAACCCCTAGACAGAAGATGATTAACCTAATGTACTTGGTTTTCATCGCGATGTTAGCATTAAATATGTCCAAAGAAGTATTGTCTGCTTTTGGTATCTTAAACAATAAAATTATTGAGTCAAACTCGATAGCTGATGTTAGAAATGATTCTTCATTTCAACAATTAGCCCAAAAAGCGGAAGATCAACCTTTACAATTTGGTGCCAAAAAAGAGAAAGTGCAAAAAATTAGAGCGCTATCTAAAGAATACACTACTTACATTGAGAATATCAAAACAGAATTCACCAAAGAATATGAAAGAGACGCAGATGGTAATTTACCATTTGAGGCTATGGACAAAGGTGATGCAGTTGATGAAAAATGGTTCGAAGGTGATAAGCCCTCAAAATCAGGTCAAGAGTTTTTAGACAAAATGAAAAATTTTGTAGTGCAATTAAAACAAATCGGAGGAAGCGCTATTGCTGATTCTGAAATGAAAAAAATTGAGAAAAGATTCGCAACTGAACCTGTTAAATCTAAGAATGCTGGTGCTACACTAGGATGGTTGGATTACAATTTCAAAGGTTTCCCACTAATTGCAACTGTTACTAAATTGTCTCAATTGCAAGCAGATGTTAAAACTACTGAAAGTGATATTATTGCCGGTATGTTCCAGTCTGACTTGGTTGCTGCAGCTTCCTTAACAGCTTATCAACCAATTGTTGTTCCGGATAAAACAGCTTTCTTCCAAGGAGAAGCAGTTACGGGTAAAATTATCTTAGGTAAATTTGATCCTAACTTAGTGGCAAAATCAGTTGTAGTTAATGGTAATTCTGTTAAAGCCGAAGCTGGTCAAGCTAAATTCTCTTTCGGAGCCGGAAATGTTGGTGAACATGAAATCAACGGTTCATTCAACTTCGACGAAAACGGAAAAGTTGTTAGTTTACCAATCAAAGGAAACTATGTAGTAGTCCCTAAACCAAAATCAGCTAACATTTCTGCTGACAAAATGAATGTTGTTTACCGTGGTTTACCAAACCCTATGACCATTTCATTTGCAGGTATCTCTGATGATAAAGTTAAAGCTTCAGCTCCTGGATTAGCTCCAGCTGGAGGTCCTGGTAAATATAACCTAAATCCTGGGTCAGGTACAGAAGTTACAGTTAATGTTTCCGCTCAATTACCGGATAAAACTTCGGTTTCTGATAAGAAAACATTCAGAATCAAAAATATTCCAGCACCTGCCGGAGCAATCGGTAAACAAGTTGGTGTTATCAAAGGAGCTAAATCTCGTTTAGAGGTTTCTCAAGTAACAGCTGAATTACAAGATTTCTTGTATGACTTAAACTTCCAAGTAACCCGTTTTACTTTTAAAGTTCCAGGTCAACCTGCAATCATTGTTACCGGTGACAGAGTTAATGCTCAATGTAAAGCTGCATTAGCAAGAGCCACAAGAGGTGATCAAATTATCATCTCTGAAATCAAAACTAAAATCATAGGTACTACAGCAAACATCGTTACAAAAGATGCTGCACCAGTAGCCTACGAAATACAATAATTTAAGTTGATATAAACCTACTTAAATAACTTAAATAATAGCATTATGAAAATTAAAAATCTTTTGTCAATAGTTTTTGTATCTGTATTGAGTGTAAATACTTTTGCTCAGTCTAATTTACTAAATGCAAAAACACCTGATGAAATAGGAAAGAAAACGCCTGCTCAATTAATTTCTGATAACGACAAACCACTTCCTTACGGTTATGTTCACGACAGAGATGTTTTGATGGGAAAAACAATCTGGGAGTTCATTGATATCGATGAGAGAATTAATTTTCCTTTGTATTATCCAATTGATACAGCTTTTGTTGGTAAAGACAGAAGATCATTGTTTGATGTGTTGTTAAAAGGGGTGAAAAGTGGAAAAATAACTGAAGTTTATGCAGATGATTATTTTAACACTAAAAAGACTTTCAAAGACGTCGGACCTTCATTGACTTTTATTGATACTACAGATGCCGGTAAAGATGAAATCAATAACTATTACGATGATTACATGTCGGGTAGAAAGGTTTTAGACAAGCAATTTATCGATCAAAGAGATTTGACTGCTCAAGATATTTCAGGTTACAAAATCAAAGGATATTGGTATTTTGACAAACGTCAAGGGGAATTAAAATACAGATTGCTTGGTATTTGTCCGGTTACTCCTGAGGCAAGAGATATCGGAAAGGAAAATGCAGATCCTATTGAGTTATTTTGGGTTTATTTCCCATCAATAAGAGATATTCTTCACGAAGCGAAAGCGTTTAACGATAAGAATTCTGCCATGCCGATTACATTTGACCATTTGCTAAATTCCCGTAGATTTAACGGAGTGATTTACAAAGAAGAAAATGTTTATGGCGACCGACAAGTTGCCGATTACATGAAAGACAACTCTCAAATGCAATTGTTAGAATCTGAACGTATCAAAGAAAAGATTCGTAGTTTCGAATCTGATATGTGGAATTACTAATATTATTTCATAAATTATACAAAACTCTCATCATTATGGTGAGAGTTTTTTTTAGCCCAAAACCATGCTCGATTATATTATTGTAGGTTCCGGTTTAGCCGGTATTGCTTTTGCCGAAACACTCTTGCAAAATCAAAAGTCTTTTGTGGTTTTTGAAAATCAGTCGCAAAACTCTTCACGAATTGCCGGTGGATTATACAATCCGGTTATATTAAAGCGTTTTAGCCAAGTTTGGGATGCAAACCGACAAATTGATATGGCCAACCGGTTTTACGCTCAAATCGAAGATAAACTCCAAATACAGGTCGATTTTAAGCTGCCTATCTATCGCAAGTTCTTTTCCATCGAAGAACAGAACAATTGGTTTGCCGCTTCTGACAAACCAACTTTAGCTCCTTTTCTTTCCACGCATATCATCCATAAAAAATACCAAGCTATCGACGCTCCATTCGGTTTTGGGGAAGTATTGCACACCGGTTACCTGGACACCGAAGTTTTTCTCGAGGCATACCACTCGTACTTGAAAAGCCTGAATGTTTTTCAATCTTTTGCTTTCGAATATGATAAAATACAATTTGAAGATAACACTGTTGTTTATGAGAAGTATCAAGCCAAACACATTGTTTTCGCCGAAGGTTTTGGCATGCACGCCAATCCGTATTTTAAAAATTTACCTTTAGACGGTACCAAAGGCGAATTATTTTTAATTAATGCACCCGACTTAGACTTAGATGTCATCATCAATACCAGTATCTTTATTCTGCCTTTAGGGAATAATTTATTCAAAGTAGGCGCGACTTACAATTGGGAAGACAAAACAGACTTGCCTACCGAAGACGGCAAAAAAGAGTTGGTTGAGCGAATCCAAGAAATTCTGAATTGTGATTTTGAAATTGTAGCACATCTTGCCGGTGTGCGACCAACAGTAAAAGACAGAAGACCATTGCTTGGAACTCATCCAGCACATAAAAGCCTACACATTCTTAACGGACTTGGCACTCGCGGTGTAATGCTCGCTCCGGCCATGGCATTGGATTTATTCGACTATATCGAAAACGGAAAACCATTAAATAAAAGTGTCGATATCCAAAGATATATTACTTCTTTTTAACGGCATCTTTGTCAAAGTGCACAAATATATTGATGTAAATGTTACGCGCTAATCGTGCTGTTACCGGCATCAATAACAATAAAGCCAAGATAATAGCCGCAAAAGAAGCAATCAAATCCAACCCAATGAAAACTTTGGCAATAATAAAAGCCGCCACGCCAATCGCCACAGTCAAAGCATAACTCACATACATAGCGCCATAAAAAAAGGAAGGCTCAATCTGATAATGCAATCCGCAGTGACTGCATTCCTCATGCATATCATAAATCTTCTTAAGATGATAAGGATTTGTGTCAACATACATACTTTCTTCTTGGCATTTCGGACAACTTCCTGTTAAAATGCTATTTAGTTTGGATCCTTTTTTTAACATTTGCAAAAATTTTTATTGGGAACTTTTCAGCCCTTTGGCTTTTCGTCTACAAAGGTACTTTTTAGAAATCTTTTGGCTGTAACTTTTGTAACAAATCATTATGTTAAACATACACAATTTATCGGTTTCTTTTGGTGGAACCTACCTTTTTGAAGAAGTAACCTTTCGCTTAGGCGCCGGCGACCGAGTAGGGTTGGTGGGAAAAAACGGCGCCGGGAAGTCCACCATGCTCAAAATTTTAGCCGGCGAATTCAAACCCGATTCCGGTCAGATAGCCACCGAAAAAGAAGTCAAAATTGGTTTTCTTCGCCAAGATATCGACTTTGTCAAAGGCCGAACCGTACTAGAAGAAGCTTACCAAGCTTTCGAAGAAATCAAAAAAGCCGAAAGCAAAATTGACGAAATCAACCACCAATTGGTGACCCGAACGGATTACGAAAGCCAAAGCTATTCCGAATTAATCGAGCAATTAAGCGATGTTACCCATCATTACGAAATTCTTGGCGGCTACAATTACGTAGGCGATACCGAAAAAATCCTCTTAGGTCTCGGTTTCAAAAGGGAAGATTTCAACAACCAAACCGATACCTTTTCAGGCGGATGGCGCATGCGTATCGAGTTGGCCAAACTCTTATTACAATCCAACGATATTTTATTGCTGGATGAGCCAACCAACCACTTAGACATCGAAAGTATCATTTGGCTCGAAGGTTTTTTAAGAAACTTTCCGGGCGTGGTAGTGATAGTGTCGCACGATAAAATGTTCCTCGACAACGTAACCAACCGTACCATAGAAATTTCCTTAGGTAAAGCCTACGATTTCAACAAACCGTATTCTCAATATTTGGTCTTGCGGGAAGAAATTCGCGAAAAACAATTGGCCACCCAAAAAAACCAACAAAAGAAAATAGAGGAAACCGAGAAACTCATCGAAAAATTCCGTGCCAAAGCCTCAAAAGCTTCCATGGCACAATCTTTAATCAAGAAATTGGATAAAGTAGAACGCATTGAAGTCGATGAAGACGACAATTCCGTCATGAATATCTCCTTTCCGGTGTCGCAAACCCCGGGTAGAGTAGTCATCGAAGCCGAACATGTGACCAAAGCTTACGGCGACAAAGTAATCTTAAAAGACATTTCACTTTTGGTGGAACGCGGCAGTAAAATTGCCTTTGTTGGTCAGAATGGGCAAGGAAAATCCACTTTTGTCAAAGCCATTGTAAACGAATTCAAATACGAAGGCAGCATCAAATTAGGCCATAACGTACAACTTGGGTATTTCGCCCAAAACCAAGCCGAATACTTAGACGGTGAAATTACCTTATTGGAAACCATGACCAATGCAGCCACCGATACCAATCGCTCTAAAGTGCGCGATATGCTCGGAGCCTTTTTGTTCCGTGGCGACGACGTAGAGAAAAAGGTCAAAGTGCTTTCCGGAGGCGAGCGCAATCGTTTGGCCTTGTGTAAACTGTTGTTACAACCCATCAACGTTTTGGTTATGGACGAACCTACCAATCACTTGGATATCAAATCTAAAAATGTACTCAAAGCTGCCCTTCAAAAATACGAAGGCACCTTGCTTTTAGTGTCGCACGACAGGGATTTTCTCCAAGGCATGTCCAATATCGTGTACGAATTCAAAGACCAAAAAATCAAGGAATATCTCGGCGATATCAACTTCTTCCTCGAGCAACGCAACGCCAGCAACATGCGCGAAATTGAGAAAAAAGATGTCGTAGTCGAAAATAAAACTACGGCCAAAAACCTTTCGTACGAAGACCAAAAAAAGAGCAAGTCTCTGCAAAACCGATTGAGCAAAATAGAAAGCCAAATCAAACAACTCGAAATCGACATTCAAAACGACGACAAAGAATTGGCTTCGAATTACGACAAACACATCGAAAACGCTAACTTTTTTGTGGCCTACAACAAAAAGAAATCAGAACTCGACCAACTCCTCGAAGATTGGGAAGCGGTGCAAAACGAAATCGATAGTTTGTAGCCTATCCGGCTTTTCGTTCCAAGTTTTTCCGCCAACAACACTATTTTATAAGGGTTTCAAGAGCTTCCGTTGGTCGCTTTGAAACCCTTTAAAATAGAAAGTCGTTGCCGCAAAAAGCTTTCCACTGCAATCCGGGCTAAGGTAGTAGTAACCGAACTTTTTGTATTTTTAAAACATGAAAACCACTTGGCAGCAAAATTTACACCTCTATATTTCCATACCTGTTGTTACGGTAGCCGCTTTGGTCTATGGTTGGCAACCCGATTTCCTTTTTGAAATGTCGACCCAAACCACAGACGAATCCAATATTTACAAAGCCATTATGGGATTGTATCTGTGCTTTGCCACTTTTTGGTTTATCGGACTCAAACAATACTCTTACTGGAAAGCCGCCACTTTGTCCAATATGCTCTTCATGTTCGGATTAACCTTGGGACGTTTGATTAGTTTTGCGGTTGACGGCATGCCATCAGTAGTATTGCTTTTAGGCACTATAGGCGAATTGACTTTGGCCATTTACGCTTATTGGCAATTCAAAAAAGCAGCCTGATTTAGGGCTTGTCAAAGACCAAGTTAATATAAGTAGTGTTTTTTTTTAGTGTCAAAGTTCACTCTACGGTTGGGTTGGTTTTGCAATTCAAAATTATCGTTTAACGTGCAGTTGTATTCCGCAAAAAGATAAGCTGTTTTGAATAAAATTATTGCGCATTAAAACAAAGTTTTTGTTATTTAAACGGATGGCGCTGTTGCCAAGTCAAACTCGGTTCTAATTGCGGGAATAGTTTAGGCATTAATCGGTTGATCCATTTGTTGGTGTGGTAAATAAAGCCCGACATCATTATCGGCTCAGCGCCTATTGAACTTTTAATTTCCAAAGCCGTTCTGCCGAAGATGATTTTTTTGAATCGGTTTTCTATGCCAAATTGTGTCATATTATACAACATGTTCAGGTACAACATTTTTTCTTTTTGAATTTGCTCGTCGTAGCCTAAAAAGTAAGTTTCCAAAGTATCGCCATTCAATAACAACGAGTGAAAACCCACTAACTTCCCCTCGTGGAAATAACCCACCAGTTTGAATCGTTCCCCACAATGCAATTTAAACTCCGAAAAGTGATTTTGGGCTAAGAAAAAAGTATTGAACGGCGCATTTTTGGCCACGAAATGATATAATTCATAGATGCGTTCTTCCAATACCATTATTTCATTAAACGACAGCTCTTTAATGTCAAGACCATCCGCTTTCTTATGAGCTCGTTTGTATTGGTCGCGGTATTTTTTGGAAAATGCACCAATATAATCGTCATTAGATTGCCATTTTTCCGGCAGTTCAAAAATCATATTGGGTTGGGTTTTGAACTCGTAAATCGTTTCAAAACCATATTGCTTCAATTCGTTTGAACAATGCTGATAAAAATCTTTAAAAGATACAATATGAATTTTTATTTGTTGTTGTTTGAAGTAAGTGGTAATAGTTTGTGCGCAGTTTAAAAGCAAATCGCTGATGCATTTAAAATCGATTGTTTTGGAAAAGGCATAGCCATTTTGTCCGGTAATCATATTGTTGCCTAAAAACAGCACATGGGAAGCAAAGTTTTTGAAAATAAAATTCCGAACATAGGTTTTCATACACCGATCTCGCTCTCCAAATGATTCGAGTTTATTTAAATCGAGGTATTGTGCCAAGGCTACACCTATCAGTTTTGAAGCTTCAAAAATCCCAATATAAAAACACTGCATATTGGTTGGCGCCGAATTTTCCAATACCTCTAAATAATGGGTTTGCAGAAAAATATTGTCCATAGCCACAACGTCCCAAGTTTTTGGGAGTTCCGAAATCGAAGCGTAAATTTGAAATGAGTAGCTATCCAACATAAAAAAATCGCCCTACAAATGTAGAGCGATTGGATTATAATAAAATGTTAATTATTGCCAACCGCAAAGGATTGCACCCATAATAGTAAGGGAAACAATCCAATAACCTGCGGTTATCATGATATATCTCCAAGATTTTTGTTCAAAAAGTCCGTTTATAGCTGTCATAGGTAAAGCCAAAAACAAACCGGTCATGAACCCATGTAAGGCGCCATGTTGGTAAGTTCTGAAAGCAGTTCCGTAATCAGCCATAAAGGCTGCATAGGATGGTTTAGCGGTTTCAATAAGTTCAGGTCCTCCAATCATTCCCAAAGCACCAAACTGGTGAATGACCAAAACAGGCATTAAAAAGGCCAACATAAAAGAAAACAAAATGGTCAAACCGAAAACCTTCAACATATTGGATTGCTTTGCTTTTTCTTCGGTCATCCCGGTTTCATTCATCCAAATAGTACCAAATACTTTTGGGTTGTACCATACGAATCCAACTAATAGTGTGACTAAAGTGGAAACTAAAACAGCGTAAAAATTAAAAGGCATAATGTTAGTTATTAATGGGTTAGTATTTCAAAGGTAAAGAATTATTTTTTTTAACAAGAAATCTTGGTATTTGTAAGATAATTATATAAAAAAATAAACCAAAAATGCATTTCGTCGATTTTTTTTGTTTTTAAACGTGTTTACCTATAAGTTTACACCGTCAATAACCCCAAATTTAAATGATATGAAATCTATTTTTACCTACGTAGCAGTACTTTTAGTATCTACATCAGTATTTGCTGAAATATCTTCTGCAGAAAAAAATGCTTTGCTAAAGTTATACAAAGCTACTAAAGGTTCGCAATGGACCAATAAATGGGATTTAAAATCACCTGTTTCGAGTTGGTATGGCATTGAAGTGAAAAACGATAAAGTTACCGGAATCAAATTGGTGAATAACAATTTAGTAGGAGAATTACCGGCTGAAATCGGAGATTTGACATCACTCGAAGTATTAAATCTTTTCCGTAATGACATTTCAGGCGTATTGCCTTCAACTATCGGAAACCTTAAAAACTTAATTAAATTAAATGTTGCTTTCAACAAAGTGTCAGGCGCTTTGCCGGAAACTTTAGGGAATGCTTCTCAACTTAAGTCGATAGAACTTCACATGAATCGTTTCACAGGTGCATTGCCTGTAGGGATTGGAAATTTAACCAATTTGGAAACATTGTCGTTATTCAATAACGAAATAGAAGGCTCAATACCTACTTCTTACTATCAACTTAAATCTTTAAAAGTATTATTGTTGAACAGTAACAAGTTAACCGGTAGATTAGAAAAAGAAGTTTCAAACTTGTCTTCATTGGAAACATTAAGTTTATTCGAAAACAAAATGGATGGTCAAGTGCCTTTCGATTTAGAAAAATTAAATAATTTGAAAGAAATGAATATTTCTTATAATATGTTCAATGGTTTTGTTTCAAGAAACTTGGCCAAATTAGATACCTTGAACATGACCATGATTAATGAACAAGGCGTTGCCACAACTTTAAAAGTGAGTATAGACAAAAACTCAGCTTTTGCTGCAGATGAATAAAAATAATTTTGGATTGGTTTAATAATAAAGGAGGTCTCAAGTTAATTGAGGCCTTTTTTTATTCCGCGGCCACTAATTTAGAAGTACTTCTATAAATGTATTCGTTGTAAATATGTCTTCTCGCAAAACGACTTGGTGATTCTGCATTGATCATTTTGATATATACCGGTCTCAAAACACCAAAGTATTCAAAAGAATTCCCGTCTAAGAAAGTGATGTATAAAACGCTATTCTCATAATAAAAATCGGCGATATTAGTACTTGAGGTAATTCGGCTGTATTCTGCTTTGTCTTTTTCTAATGTTTCCGGCGCTATACTAACCAAAAAGTGATACGCTGCAATAATCTCTTTGCTTTTTTCTTCCGCCAAAAGACGTTCCTCTTCATCCGCTATAGCATCCGGATGACAATCCTTCATGCTGTTTCGATAAATGGTTTTAAGTTCTTTTAAAGTAGCTGTCTTGGTAACGCCGAGTAACGCTCTGTACTCGACAATTTTTTTCATGTTCATATAGCTGAAAGGTAACCTTTTAGGGTTTTTTAATTTTTGGCAAAAGTAGTTCTTTACTTTAGATATAAGAGCAGTCTTTAGAAAATTAATTTATTTTTAGCTTAAATAGCTTGTAAGTGTCGATTTTCGTTGTATATTTGCACTCGAAACAGCGCGGGATAGAGCAGTAGGCAGCTCGTCGGGCTCATAACCCGAAGGTCACAGGTTCGAGTCCTGTTCCCGCTACTAACTCAAAGCCATCCATTTTTTGGGTGGCTTTTTTACATTAATCCTGTTTCACAGTAACGCATGGAACAAAAACACAAAGCAGGCTTCGTCAATATTATCGGAAACCCAAACGTGGGTAAATCAACACTAATGAATGCCTTTGTGGGCGAACGATTGTCTATCATAACCTCCAAAGCGCAAACCACTCGTCACCGAATTTTAGGGATAGTGAATGGAGCCGATTTCCAAGTAGTGCTTTCTGACACACCCGGAATCATCAAACCGGCTTATGAAATGCAAAAATCGATGATGGACTTTGTGAAATCGGCTTTTGAAGATGCGGATGTTTTGATTTATATGGTAGAAATTGGCGAGAAAGAACTAAAAGACGAAGACTTTTTCAACAAAATTATCCATTCAAAAATTCCGGTTTTGTTGTTGCTGAATAAAATCGATAAATCCAACCAAGAACAATTAGAAGAACAAATCGATTTGTGGAAAGCCAAGGTTCCTAATGCCGAGATTTTTCCGATTTCGGCACTTGAGAATTTCAATGTAAAAGAAGTCTTTGCCCGAATTTTAGATTTACTTCCGGTATCGCCACCTTATTATCCTAAAGATGCATTGACCGATAAACCGGAGCGTTTCTTTGTCAACGAAACCATCCGTGAAAAAATCTTATTGAACTACGACAAAGAAATTCCATACGCCGTAGAAATCGAAACTGAAGAGTTTTTGGAAGACGATAAAATCATTCGAATCCGCTCCGTCATTATGGTAGAGCGCGATACCCAAAAAGGGATTATCATCGGGCACAAAGGTGCCGCTTTGAAAAAAGTCGGAATGCAATCTCGAGCAGATTTAGAGCAGTTTTTCGGCAAGCAAATCCATATCGAATTGTACGTTAAAGTCAATAAAGACTGGCGAAGTAATGCTTTCCAATTGCGTCGTTTTGGATACAATCAAAAGTAATCAGTCTTTGATCACGTCTAAAAAGATGGCTTCGAGTTCTTCCATTTGAGGATGTCCTTTTTCTCGAATCTGTCGGGCAATGACATAGAGTAAAAACCATACAATCACCATAATAAACATCACCACTAAATCCATGGTCATGGGTTCGTTAAGCGTGTAATTAGAAAAAGCAAACATACCGAACAGTATAAAAACGCCGGCTACTACAAAGTGCAAAAAGACAAACATCGTCCAAAGCGTTTGGTCAGGTCCAAATAACCCTCGGATGTGAGTAGCATTTTTTTCATTTCCTTCTTTTTCTTCCAGTTCAATGCTCAAGTGAGGTGACCAATACTGCCTTTTTTCAGCAGAAAAAGTAAATTGTATATGATTGTTTCTCACCTTCATTAAGAAATCACCGGAGTTGTTTTTTTGTCTGTAGTTGACAAATTTCTCTCTGACAATTTCTATGTTTTGTTCGAGGTCTTTAAAAAACCGAGGGCGAAGTCTGACTTCATGTTGAGTGTCCATAAAAATCGGTTTATTGTTGGTTAATGGTATACTAAAAATAATAAAATAATTGAATTTGTGCTCTTTAATACTACCTTTGCACCATATTTAAAATGATTATGAACAATATTGTAGCCATAGTTGGAAGACCTAATGTAGGGAAATCGACTTTTTTTAACCGTTTAATCAAAAGAAGAGAAGCTATTGTTGACTCTGTCAGCGGTGTAACTCGTGATAGAAATTACGGCAAAAGCGAATGGAACGGTAAAGAGTTTTCTGTAATTGATACCGGTGGTTACATCAAAGGTTCTGATGATATTTTTGAAGGTGAAATCCGTCGTCAGGTCGAATTGGCCATTGATGAAGCCGATGCTATTATTTTTGTAGTAGATGTTGAGGAAGGCATTACACCTATGGATGCCGAGGTTGCCAAGCTTTTAAGAAAAGTAACCAAACCGATTTTATTAGCGGTTAACAAAGTTGACAATGCCATGCGCGAAAAAGACGCTGTGGAATTTTATAATTTAGGATTAGGCGAATATTACACTATTGCCAGTATCAGCGGCAGCGGAACAGGAGAATTGTTAGATAAATTGGTTGAAGTGTTACCGGAACTACCGGAAGTAACCGAAGAAGAAGCTGCATTGCCAAGGTTTTGTGTAGTAGGTCGTCCGAACGCCGGAAAATCGTCATTCATTAATGCTTTAATTGGAGAAGACCGATTCGTAGTTACCGACATCGCAGGAACCACTCGTGATTCTATAGACACCAGATACAACCGTTTTGGTTTCGAATTTAACTTAGTAGATACTGCCGGAATCCGCAGAAAAGCCAAAGTAAAAGAAGACTTAGAGTTTTACTCTGTTATGCGTTCGGTGCGTGCTATTGAGCATTCCGATGTTTGTATTCTTTTAATAGATGCCACTCGTGGTTTTGAAGGACAAGACCAAAGTATTTTTTGGCTGGCCGAAAAAAACCGTAAAGGCGTTATCATCTTAGTCAACAAATGGGATTTGGTAGAAAAAGACACCATGTCAACCCGCGATTACGAAGCCAAAATTCGTGAAGAATTACAACCGTTTACCGATGTGCCTATTATTTTTACTTCGGCTTTAACCAAACAACGTTTGTTAAAAGCTTTAGAAGAAACCGTAAAGGTTTTCGAAAACAGAAAACAAAGAATCCCAACCTCTAAGTTCAACGACTATATGTTGAAGTTGATTGAAGCCTATCCGCCACCGGCTTTGAAAGGTAAATATGTGAAAATTAAATATTGCATGCAGTTGCCAACCCCAACACCTCAGTTTGTGTTTTTTGCCAATTTACCGCAATACGTCAAAGAACCGTACAAACGCTTTTTAGAAAATAAAATCCGTGAAAACTGGGATTTCTCCGGTGTTCCGATTGATATTTACATCCGTGAAAAGTAAAAATGTTAAAGTTTCGTAAGAAATTTTTTCAATCCATACTAAAATCAGAATTTAGCCGTTATTATTCTTTTTCTATCCAATAATAACTGCTAAATTTTTTTTATGCCAAAATCGCTTTACTTAGCTTTAACTGTTCTGTTTACTTCACTTGCTTTTGCACAATCTACCGTTTCCTTAAAAGGAAAAGTTGTTGATCAAACTACCAAACTGCCCATAGAATCGGCTACAGTGTATCTTACCGCTACTAAAGATTCTTCCATTGTAGATTACACCATCACCAACAAAATGGGTGCGTTTTCCTTTAAAATTAAAAAGACAGACAAACCTGTAGCACTCAAAGTATCATACATCAGTTATCAGGATTTCAAAGAAGAAATGACTTCTTTAAACAACGATAAAGATTTTGGCATTATAGAACTTAAAGAAGCCACCAACCAATTAGACGAAGTGGTTGTAAAAGCCGAGATTCCACCTATTCGCATCAAAAAAGATACTTTGGAGTTTAATGCTTCTTCCTTTAAAGTCGGTGCCGATGCGAATGTCGAAGCGCTACTCAAACAATTACCCGGAGTAGAAATCACACCCGAAGGGAAAATCACTGTCAACGGACAGGAAGTCAATAATATTTTGGTGAATGGGAAACCTTTCTTCGGGAAAGACGGGAAAATAGCCACCCAAAATTTGCCGGCTGAGCTTATCGATAAAGTCCAAGTGGTGGATACCAAAACCAAAGCGGAAGAAATTTCAGGCGAAGCATCGGGTTCACAAGAAAAAACTATCAATCTTACCATACAAGAAGAAAAAAATAAAGGTTTTTTCGGTAAAATCGTTGCCGGAACAGGTTCAGACAAACGGTATGAATCGAGTTTGTTGCTCAATTATTTCAAGGGCGAACAAAAAGTGAGCGTTTTGGCTTCTTCTAACAACATCAATTCTATCGGGTTTTCTATGGATGAAGTCTTTGATAATATGGGCGGTGGCAGAAATTCATCAGTGTATTACAACGACGATGGGAGTTTTGGCATCAATAATATGTCGTTCGGTGGTAATCGTGGCATTACCCGATCCAATTTGGTTGGCGTCAATTACCAAGACAAATGGTTTAAAAAAGTTGACCAAAGCGGCAGTTATTATTTCTCTAATGCTGCAACTGAAAATGCGACCAGAACCGATCGTACTAACCTGTTGCCGGAAGGGCGAACTTTTACCAATTCCAATGCAATAACCAAAAGCGGCAGTGACGGTCATAACCTTAACCTTGATTTTGAAATTGCAATAGATTCTTTGAATACATTGTATATCAATCCCAAATTTCAAAAAACCAAAAATTACAACAGGGCTACCAGAAACCAACTAACCGTGAATGAAGCATTAGAAGAGCTGAATTCGAGTACTAATGATGATTACAGCGAAAACGAATTCAACTCTTTTGGTGCTGATGCGAGTTATAACAAAAAGTTTTTAAAGAAAAGCAGAGGCTTATCGGTGAATTTTGAATCCGAATTCCAACGCAGGAATGATTTTTTAAATACCAATTCGGCCACCCTTTTTACCGATTCCACGCCCGATGATATTCGGAACCAAAACCAAAGGGATAAAAGCAACAACGACTTTGTTAAACTCGAAGTGCGATTTGGCGAGCCTTTGACTGATTCGCTTCGGTTGAGTTTGACCTCGGAAGTGACTTATCGCAACATCAAAAACACACTGAATACCTTTGATTTTGATGGTGTGGATTATGCCGATTTCAACGATTTACAATCGAATGAAACCTTCTCAAAAGCCAGCACTTTTTTCCCGTCAACCGGATTGATATTAGGTAAATCCAAAACCAACGGTCGCATTAATATCGGTCCCGAGTTTGTATCATTTGATGCTCGTTCGAACTACTTGGGTATAATAACCAACCGCAATAAAAATTATGTTTTCCCAAGGATAAAAGGATACATCAGTCACCGCATGGGGAAATCAAAATCGATTTATTCCTTCTATGATTTTGGGGTGCAATTGCCGCAAGCGAATCAGGTATTACCGGTGGAAAATTTATCAAATCCGTTAAGTACTTTTGTCGGGAATGATAATCTTAAACCTACTCAAAAGCACAATTTGTACTTTAGTTTCAACGATTACGATTACCAAAGTCGTTCCGGTTATTATATTTATTCGGGCTTTAATTTGAGTCAAGATGCCGTAGTGTCATCCACTGTTTTTGATAACAATTTTAAAGCCACGACGACTTTTCAAAACGTTGACGTGGTTTACAACTCGTATTTCGGAGTGAACTGGAACAAGTCGTTTAAAAAGGAAAAGAGAACGTTGCGTTACGGTGCCGGAATTAATTTTAATTACGATTCCAACAAAGGATTGACCAATGCGGTTGAATTTGAGTCGAAAGGGTTACAAATTAATCCGAGAGTCAATTTAACTTGGAGCATAGACGAATTAATTACCATAGCACCGAGTTATCGTTACACCTTAAATACCACCGAATACAAGAATTACATCATAGATAACGCCCAAAATTTTGTTCATAATGCTAAATTAGAAATCACGTCTTATGTGCCTAAAAAGTTTGTTATTGGCAGTGATTTCGGATATAATTATAATTCTAACATAGCCGATGGCTATAAAAAAGATTTCTATTTATGGAATATGAGTTTGGGGTATAACTTTTTTAAAGACCAGTTTTTGGCCAAAGTCAAAGTGTATGATTTATTAGATCAAAACCAAAATGCCACCAGAACCATTACGCCAACAGCCATTATCGATTCTGAGAATATAGTATTGCAACGCTACGTCATGTTCTCACTAACGTATAAACTCGAAAAGTTTGGCGGAAAGAAAAAAGGAGAAGGCGGAATAATGATAATGGATTAAATAAAAAACACGGTCTCGTCAAAAGCGAGACCGTGTTTTTTTTGTCTGTTTAGGACGAATGAATACTGCAACTGACATTACCAACCGCCACTTGCTCCACCGCCACCGAAGCCGCCGCCGCCGCCGAAGCCACCAAAACCACCTCCAGAAGAACCACCTCCGAAGCCACCACCAAAACCACCTCCGCCACCGCGACCTAGACTGCTTAAGATAATGATATCGGCTAAGTCAAAGCCGCCGCCGCGATTGCCGTGATTTCCTGCTCCACCATTACCTTTGTTTTTTGCAATAATGATAATAATAACTATAATTATGATAATAATCGGTAGTATTGGAAATCCACCTTTCTTGTCTTTTTTTTCAGCTTTGAATTCACCTTTTAAGACTTGTGCAATGGCTGTTGTTCCTTTGTCAATTCCTTCGTAAAAGTTGTTGTTTTTAAATTCAGGTTTTACAATAGTTTCAATTATTCTTCGAGACAATGCATCTGTTAATAAATGCTCAGTTCCATAACCAGCTTGTATGGTCATTTTACGGTCATCTTTTGCAATAAGAAATACTACTCCATTATCTTTTCCTTTTTGACCGATTTCCCATTTATGTCCTAAGTCGGTTGCATAACGGGCAATATCTTCCCCTTGAGTAGTTGGAACAATCATTACAAAGATTTCTGTAGAAGTACTTTCGTAATAACTTCTCAGCTTATCATATAGTCCTTTCTTCTGTTCTTCACTTAATGTTTTTGTGCTGTCGATTATTGGAGGAATAAAAGATGGTTTTTCAGGTATTTTTAATTGTGCTAAAGATGATAGGCAATTAAAAAATATGGTAGCTAACAAAAGAAGTCTCGAAAGGTTTTTAAAATATTTTTTCATTTATCCTTTTGAAATTTCGTTTGATAATTCGTCTGTGTCACCATCTTGATAGGGAAAGTATTTTTGAAGTTGTTCACCGGCTCTGAGTATTCCTTCTACTAAACCTTGTTTGTAATGACCTTCTTTGAAATTTTTGGTCATAACATCACGCGTACAGTCCCAAAAGTCATTCGGAACCAAATCGTTAATGCCTTTGTCGCCGCAAATCACAAAATGTTTGTCTTTGACCGCCAAATAAATTAAAACCCCGTTTTTCAACTCGGTTTCATCCATTTTTAACAAATGGAAAACTTCCATCGCCCGTTCAAACGGTTCGATGGAAGTGTGTTTTTCTATATGTACTCTAATTTCACCCGAAGTATTTTTTTCGGCCATGCGAATAGCTTCCACAATTTCTTGCTCTTCTTCTGGGGTTAAAAAATCTTCAACTTTTGACATTTATTTAGATGCTTCTTTATTTTTCGAACGCTTTTTTTACACTAGGTGCTTTTTCAGCCCCTGCATCAGATTTAAATCGGGCAATTTCGTTGAAACCAAATATTTTTGCAAAAATTACGCTTGGAAAACTCTTGATTTTTTTGTCATAAACATTGGCTGCGTCATTAAATCTATCTCTTTCTACATTAATTCTGTTTTCTGTTCCTTCAATTTGAGATTGTAACTCTAAAAATGCTTGAGTTGTTTTTAATTCTGGATATCTTTCTACAGAAACTAATAGTCTCGATAAGGCTCCAATTTCTTGATTTTTGGCTTGTTGGAATTGCGCCATTTGTTCAGGAGTAACATTTGTTGGGTCAATGTTTATCGATGTAGCTTTGGAACGAGCATTTGTTACTGCTTCGAGGGTTGACTTTTCAAAATTTGCCGACTCTTTTACGGTAGCAACCAAATTATCAATAAGGTCATTTCTTCTCTGATATGCACTTTCTACTTTTGACCAAGCAGTTTTAGTATCTGCTTGTACACCAACTAATCCATTGTATGATGTTATTGCAAATATTATAAGTATTCCAACAATAATCCAAGGTAAAAATTTTTTAAAATCCATGTTTGTTTTTAATTTAAGGTTTGTTATTAGTTTTTAAATTGCTTTGATTGTTACAAAAACCAAGCCTAAAGTTGGTTCTTAATGTTTAATAATTGGGCTTTCACCGTTTCCAATTTGCTGATGATTTCAAATTTGTCCAAAGTTTTCTTTTGGCCTTCTTTTAAATGCGTTCTTGCACCGTCGAGCGTAAACCCACGTTCTTTAACCAAATGATAAATCAGTTGTATATTTTTCACATCTTCCGGCGTGAACATGCGGTTGCCTTTGGCGTTTTTCTTGGGTTTCAGGATATCAAATTCCTTGTCCCAAAAACGAATCAACGAAGCATTCACATTAAAAGCTTTAGCCACTTCGCCTATGCTGTAATATCTTTTTCCTTCTTTTAACTCTATATGCATAGTGTTTTTGTTTTGCTATGTTTATAAAACCTGAACTTAGTCAAGCGATTGATTCTCCTGATTTGCCAATTTCGAAATCACGGTGTATTCTGCAGCCGAGATATTTCCATAGTAAAAATTCAAAGGATTGACCACTTTGCCGTCTTTGTGCACTTCATAATGCAAATGCGGTGCTTCACTTCGGCCGGTGCTTCCTACATATCCAATGATGTCACCTCGTTTTACTCTTTGTCCGCGTTTGACTTTGTATTTACTCAAATGCGCATACAAGGTCAAGTAGCCATAACCATGACTAATTTCAATATGATTCCCGAAACCTGATTTCGAGTTGTCGGCACTTTTTACTACTCCGTCACCGGTCGCAAAAATCGGTGTTCCCGTTTTAGCGGTGAAATCCATGCCTTCATGCATCTTACGCACTTTGGTAAACGGATCACTGCGATAACCAAATCCCGAAGCCACTCGCTTCATTTGCTCATTCTTCACCGGTTGTATAGCCGGAATGGCCGAGAGTAACTTGTTTTTTTCTTTCGCCAATTTCAATATTTCATCCAACGACTTCGACTGAATCGCCAATTCTTTGGCAATCACATCCACGCGTTTGGAAGTGTTAATCACCAATTCTGAATTGTCAAAACCTTCCAACTCTTTGTATCGATTTACTCCGCCAAAACCTGCTTTGCGCTGCTCTGCCGGAATAGGAGAAGTATTAAAATAGGCTCTGTATATGTTATTGTCGCGCTCTTCTACATCAGCTAATACTTCTTCGACTTGGTCTATTTTTTTATTCAAAATCGCATACCGCAACTTTAGGGTTTCAATTTCGCGGGCTTGTAATCGGTCTTTGGGCGTTTCCAAATAGGAACTGTTCAATAAAACCACAAAACACAAAAAACCAAACAATCCTGATGACAGTAAAAACAACCCGATGTATCCCAGTTTTTTGGATAGTTTCGGCTTGATTTTTCGGTAAGCCAAACTTTCGGTATCGAAATAATACTTTACTTTTTTCGCCATCTTTGATTTTATACTATTTTTGTGCTTGTTTTAAGAAAACATTGGTTATACGAACAAATTTAACAAATGTTTCAGTCAAACCCTAAATTTATTTAGCCTGTCCCGAAGTTTCGAGAGTTTATGGCTTTTAGGAGCGAAACTTTGGTTCAATTGCTAAACCATTTTCCCGCTTTCCGTTACAATCTTTTTTACAAAAAGGATTTTCACTGCAATCGGGGCTAAACAGTAAGCCGTTTTTTTAAAATCTAAGTAGTCAAAAGATCTAACTATCTAACCATCTAAAATGAAATCACAAGACATTCGAAAAGCATACTTACAATTTTTTGAAAGCAAAGGTCACTTAATCGTGCCTTCAGCACCTATCGTTTTAAAAGACGATCCAACCCTAATGTTCAACAACTCGGGGATGGCACAGTTCAAAGAATATTTTTTAGGCAACGGTACTCCTAAAAGCAAACGTATTGCCGATACCCAAAAGTGTCTACGTGTTTCAGGAAAACACAACGACTTGGAAGATGTAGGTTTCGATACTTACCACCATACCATGTTTGAAATGTTAGGCAACTGGTCCTTTGGTGATTACTTCAAGAAAGAAGCCTTGGCTTGGGCTTGGGAATTCTTAACCGAAGTATTGAAATTAGACAAAGACCGTTTATACGTTTCCGTTTTCGAAGGCAATCCTGCCGAGAATGTAGCGTTCGACCAAGAGGCATTCGATATTTGGAAACAATACGTTTCAGAAGATAGAATCATTTTAGGCAATAAAAAAGACAACTTTTGGGAAATGGGCGACCAAGGACCATGCGGACCATGTTCCGAAATCCACATCGATTTGAGAACCGATGCCGAAAGAGCTGTCGTTTCAGGACGAAGTTTGGTAAACGCCGATCATCCGCAAGTAGTAGAAATTTGGAACAATGTGTTCATGGAATTCAACCGCAAAGCGGATGGTAGTTTGGAAAAATTACCGGCACAACACGTGGATACCGGAATGGGATTTGAGCGCTTGTGTATGGCCATGCAAAACGTAACTTCCAACTACGACACGGATGTTTTTACACCATTGATTGCCAAAATTGAAGAAATTACAGGATTAAAATACACTTCCAACGAAGTAAAAAATATTTCGGAAGCCCAAAACAAAACCAATATAGCGATTCGCGTAATCGTGGATCACGTTCGCGCCGTAGCTTTTGCCATTGCCGACGGACAGTTACCATCAAACGGTGGCGCCGGTTATGTGATTCGAAGAATTCTTCGTCGGGCTATTCGTTACGGTTTTACTTTCTTAAATACCAAAGAACCTTTCATCAATAAATTGGTTCCTGTTTTAGCGGAACAAATGGGCGAGTTTTTCCCGGAAATCAAATCGCAACAACAGTTGGTGACCAATGTTATCCGAGAGGAAGAAGCTTCTTTCTTAAGAACGTTGGACCAAGGTTTGCAATTGTTAGAGAATGTAGTTTCTCAAACCAATGGCACTGAAGTTCCGGGCGCTAAAGCCTTTGAATTATACGATACTTTCGGCTTTCCAAAAGATTTGACCGCTTTGATTTTAAAAGAAAAAGGCATGTCGTTCAACGAAAGTGAATTCGATGCGTCTATGCAAGAACAAAAAAATCGTTCACGCGCCGCTTCCGAAGTATCAACCGAAGACTGGAAAGTTTTAATTCCGGGTAACGTGGAAACATTCGTTGGTTACGACCAAACCGAAAACGAAGTCAAAATCACCCGAATCCGTAAAGTTGATTCAAAAAAAGATGGTGTTTTATACCAAATTGTTCTCAATAACACGCCATTCTATCCGGAAGGCGGAGGACAAGTAGGCGATAAAGGCATTTTGGTTTCTGCTAATGAAACGATTCACATCATCGACACCAAAAAGGAAAACAACTTGATTTTGCATTTCGCCAAACAATTACCCGAAAATATAGAAGCTACTTTTATAGCGAAAGTCAATACTGATTTGAGAACTTCCACTTCTAAAAATCACTCGGCTACGCATTTGATGCACTTGGCTTTGAGAACTGTTTTAGGAACTCACGTGGAGCAAAAAGGGTCGTTGGTGAATCCGAATTATTTGCGTTTCGATTTTTCGCACTTCAGTAAAGTCACTGATGAAGAATTGCGACAGGTGGAAGCCAATGTGAATGCCCAAATTGAAGCCCAACTCCAATTAAACGAATACCGAAACATCCCGATTCAAGAAGCTATGGCCAAAGGCGCTATGGCGTTGTTCGGAGAAAAATACGGCGACACGGTTCGCATGATTGAATTCGGCGACAGTAAAGAACTCTGTGGTGGCATTCACGTGAAAAACACGGCAGATATTTGGCATTTCAAAATCGTTTCAGAAGGCGCAGTTGCGGCAGGAATTCGTCGTATAGAAGCCATCACAGGTGAGGCAGTTAAGGATTTCTTTGCCCAACAAGAAAATGCTTTGGCCACAATTAAAGACACTTTAAAAAATCCTCAAGATACTCTCAAAGCCGTGGTTTCGTTACAAGATGAAAATGCCAAATTGAAAAAGCAAATAGAGCAGTTGTTGAAAGAAAAAGCCAAAAACTTGAAAGGTGAATTGACGGCACAGTTACAAGAGATTAATGGCGTGAAATTCATAGCCACTCAAGTCGATTTAAATGCTGAAGGGGCGAAAGATTTGGCTTATGAATTAGGCAATTTGGGCACTAATTTATTCTTGGTTTTAGCCACAGCTGAGGAAGATAAACCGATGTTGACTTGTTATATATCCAAAGAATTGGTGGCCGAGAAAAACTTAAACGCCGGTCAGGTAGTTCGTGAATTAGGAAAATACATCCAAGGCGGCGGCGGCGGACAACCGTTTTTTGCTACGGCAGGTGGGAAAAATGCAGCCGGTATAAAAGAAGCATTGGAAAAAGCAGTTGACTTTATACAATAATCGCATGAAAAAGTTAGTATTGATTTTATCCCTATTGACTATTGTTTTAACCTCTTGTTCCGGTAGTGATGATTCTGAAGGACAAGTTGCATTGTTGAATTTTCCGAGTAAAACCATCGATTATTACCAAGACAGCGGCAATACTGTTGGTTCAAGAGAAGGTACTTTCAATTATAACGGGGATAAGCTTAATGAAATTTTCTATAACGCAGCGCAAAGAAAGGTGTTTACTTATACCGGAGATTTTATCACTAAGGTTGAATTCTATGAAGCCGGGGTGTTAAGATTCATTGAAAATTTTAGTTACAATAACGGAAAGTTGAGTGTTTATGAAAAGTTTGACTTGTTGACTAACAGAAACGAAAATATTGTTTACACGCAGCAAGCAGACGGAACAATTTCCTACCAAAAACTAATTTACACCAACTCAGTTTCAAATCCGACTGAAACAATTACCGGGACACTATTTTTTGCGAACGGGAATTTGGTCAAAGACGATTATGTGTATACTTTCAATAATTCGAGTACCAATGAAATAAACTACATTGAAAGAATATTGCAATATGATTCGAAGATTAATCCCTATAAAAACATCAAAGGTTTCTCTTTGTTATTACCATGGATTAATGAAATCAATACCAATAATTTGATTTTGGATTACAGTTATGTCGAGGCTTTTATGAACGGAGTACAGTTTACCAATTATGTCATTGCAAAAGAATATGAATTGCAATACGACGAACGACAGTTACCAACCAGATTTGATTATTATACCAATGAGGAATTGGGAGGAAATACACTCTACTTAACCCGAATCACTAACGTAACTTATTAGAGTATTTCCCTAGCTTTATTTGAAACAAAACCCATTCAATCAACTACTTGAATGGGTTTTGTTTTATCGACGAACGGTAATTTAATAGTCAAAATTTACCGAATAACAGATTTATTTACACTATATCGAAAATTTTTTCCTCAGCAATGTTGCTTTTCTACATTTGAATCGTAATCAAAAAGCCCCAGCCATTGATTATCCCTAAAACTACTAATGCGTCATGAAAAAAGTATTCCAATACCTATTCCTTTCTTTAATCGTATCCTCTTTTGTTTCTTGCTCAAGTGACAGTGATTCTGATTCACCTGTATTATTAAGAAAGTTGACATCATTGAATATGGGTCAAAATTCAAATTACACTTTTTCATACAACGGAACAAAACTTACCAAAGTTGCTTTCCAAATAGAAGCTGTTTCTGATGGTTCGGGATATGATTTATATGCTTACAATGGCAACTTGATTTCTGAAGTTAAAAGATATAATGCTGCTAATCAAAATACGGCTACAACAAGTTTTACATACAACAGTAATAATCAATTGATACAAGTCGTAAAAGTACAACCTGCAAACAACTACGGTTTTAAAAACACCTTTACATACAATGCAGATGGTTCAGTAACGGTAAACGGATTTAGCGGCAATGCATCGGTTCAAAATAGTCCTTCTGACATAGTAGAAAAATATTATTTCTTCAACGGAGAAGTAACTCAAAAAGAGTTTATCTCAAATACTGTTAACTTCAGTGTTGCCTATGCTTATGACAATGCTAATCATCCGTTGCAAAATGTAACCGGAATTAATGCCATCAAGTTATACAGCTTTATCGCAGACGGTTTATTCGGAATGCAACACAATGTAACCCAACGAATCACAACCGTTTCCGGAGAATCTCCAATCGAGTTAATCTTAGAAGCAGATTATAATAACAACAATTACCCGGTAGCAATTTACAGTGCCGACGGGCAATACCAACATCAATTTACATATTTCAAATAATTCAAATCAAACACTATTTCCCAAAACCCTTTCACCTGTCAATGAAAGGGTTTTATTTTTTGTATTTTTGAAGCAAACTGAAAGTTATGGATTTCACCACCAAAGTACCGGTTAAGCTATATGAGTTTCCCATAAACTACGATTCATCATTGTTGTCGTTAGGTTCTTGTTTTGCTGAAAATATGGGAGAGAAGTTCGATTATTTTAAATTCCGAATCAATACAAATCCTTTCGGAATTATATTTAATCCGGTTTCCATTGAGAGGTTGGTTGAAAGAGTAGTAAATAAAAAATCATTTACAGAAGCAGATATTTTTTTTCAAAACGATGTCTGGCAGAGTTATGAAGTGCATTCCGAATGCAGTCAGTCTGATAAGGATACTTTATTACAACAGCTAAATACAAGTGCCGAAAACATGTACCGCCAAATTACGGAAGCGACTCATATTATAATTACTTTCGGAACATCATGGGTTTACAGATTAAAAACAACCAACGAAATTGTAGCCAATTGCCATAAAGTTCCCCAAAAAGAATTTTCCAAAGAAATCTTATCGCCCGAAACCATTCAGCAATCTATCCAAAATACAATGGATTTGATTCGCCAAATCAACCCCGATTGTCGTTTTATTT
>NZ_JBILQL010000105.1:0-6582 GCF_044373165.1 Flavobacterium sp. | reverse complement strand
TCTATCGCGCAACGGTGGTAAAGGAATGTCAACGGTACTCAATCGATAATATAAATCCTCACGGAATTTGCCTTTTTCAATCGCGTCAAACATATTCACATTAGTAGCCGCTACTATTCGAACATTGGTTTTTTGTACTTGCGAGGAACCGACTTTAATGAATTCCCCATTTTCCAAAACACGTAACAAACGAACTTGAGTCGTCAGCGGCAATTCGCCCACTTCGTCCAAGAAAATGGTTCCGCCGTCGGCTACTTCAAAATAACCTTCCCGGGTATTGGTTGCGCCGGTAAAAGCACCTTTTTCATGTCCGAATAATTCACTGTCAATGGTTCCTTCCGGAATGGCACCACAGTTTACCGCGATGTATTTACCGTGTTTTCTGTGGGATAAGGAGTGAATAATTCTTGGAATACTTTCTTTACCAACACCACTTTCACCTACCACCAATACCGAAATATCAGTAGGAGCAACCTGAATCGCTTTTTCTATGGCGCGGTTCAGTTTCGGGTCATTCCCAATAATCTCAAAGCGTTGTTTTATGTTTTGAACGGATTCCATATTTTTTGTTTCAGGTTTCAAGTTTCAGGTTTTAAGTTAGTTTGAAACTTGAAACCTGAAACTGGAAACAATTTAATTTTGCATTTCAGAATACCCAACCGCTTCTCCTATTAAGGTTGCCGTGGTACAATCGCTTACTTTAACCATAACGAAATCGCCTACTTTGTAATCGCCTTTCGGGAAAACAGTCACTACATTTTCTGAGTTTCTCCCACTCCAGTGCTTATCGGATTTCTTTGATTCTTTTTCAATTAAAATTTCTACGGTTTGACCTAAGAAGCGTCTGGTTCTCTTTTCGCTTAATATTTGTTGTAAGTCTACAATCTCTTGCAAACGTCTTTTCTTGACTTCTTCAGGAACATCATCTTCCATTTTACGAGCGGCTAAAGTGCCTGGTCTTTCTGAATAGGCAAACATATAACCGAAGTCATATTCTACATATTCCATTAAACTCAAAGTGTCTTGATGGTCTTCTTCGGTTTCAGTTGGAAAACCGGATATCATATCCTGTGAAATCGAGCAATCCGGTATAATTTTTTTGATTTTATCCACCAATTCCATGTATTCTTCACGCGTATGTTGGCGGTTCATTTCTTTTAAGATTCGGGTACTTCCGCTTTGTACCGGCAAGTGAATGTAGTTGCATACATTATCGTATTTGGCAATCACATGTAACACTTCTTCGTGCATATCCTGCGGATTCGAAGTCGAAAAACGAAAACGCATTTTTGGGAATGCAATGGCGCATTGTTCTAACAATTGGGCAAAATCAGTGGCTGTCGCTTTTTGCATTTCAGTCGCTTTGTCAAAATCTTTTTTCAAACCGCCGCCATACCAAAGGTAACTGTCCACATTTTGACCTAACAAGCAAACTTCTTTAAAACCTCTGTCCCACAAATCTTGGATTTCGGCCATAATGCTTTGCGGTTCTCTACTGCGTTCACGACCACGAGTAAATGGTACTACACAAAACGTACACATATTGTCGCAACCACGTGTAATCGAGACAAAAGCATTTACGCCGTTGCTGTTTAGACGCACCGGAGAAACATCGCCATATGTTTCGTCTTTGGAAAGAATCACGTTTATCGCGTCGCGACCTTCTTCCACTTCTTTCAATAAGTTGGGTAAGTCTTTATAAGCGTCAGGGCCAACCACCATGTCCACGATTTTCTCTTCTTCTAAGAACTGACTTTTCAATCGCTCGGCCATACAGCCCAAAACGCCTACTTTCATGCCCGGATTAATGCTGCGTTTTACAGCATTGTACTTTTCCAAACGCTTGCGGACGGTTTGTTCTGCCTTGTCGCGGATAGAGCAAGTATTGACCAAAACCAAATCGGCTTCCTCTAATTTTTGGGTAGTATTGTAGCCTTGCTCGGTTAAAATAGACGCTACAATTTCGCTGTCCGAAAAATTCATCGCACAACCGTAGCTTTCTATAAAGAGTTTCTTGCTGTTGCCTTCTTTGTGTTCTAAAACCAAGCTGGTGCCTTGTTTTTTCTCGTCAATTTCCTTTTCCATAAAATGATTTTCGCTTAATCGGACAGCAAAGATAATACTAAATTCGTAAATCTGACAAGATGGCAGAGGTGGTTTAACAAAAGTTTTTGAGCGAATGCTTTGGGAGTGTTTGGAATCCGTGTTCCCGCGGCTTGTCTCGTCATTAAAGACGAGATCGGGGCTAATGAGTTGTTGTCTTTTGTGTTGGGAATGGTTGTTTGAAAATTATGCTTCTAATGGACATAATATATTAAGGTATAAATCTAACTTTTTGGAGTCAATCACCGTTAAAAAGTAACACTAAATCGGTATTTTAAAAAAAACGTTTACTTTTGTCCGCACAAACAATCGGGATATGGCAAAGAATTTAGTTATCGTGGAGTCGCCGGCGAAGGCCAAAACAATCGAAAAATTTCTGGGTAGTGATTACCAGGTAGAGTCAAGCTATGGGCACATAGCCGACTTGCCATCCAAAGAAATTGGAGTAGATGTTGAAAATGGTTTTAAACCCAAATACGAAGTCTCTTCTGATAAAAAAGCCTTGGTTACTAAATTGAAAGGACTAGCCAAAAACGCCGAAATGGTTTGGTTGGCTTCCGATGAGGACCGCGAAGGAGAAGCCATTTCTTGGCACTTGGCGGAAGAATTAAAGTTAGACAAAAGCAAAACCAAAAGAATTGTTTTCCACGAAATTACCAAAACCGCTATTCAAAAAGCGATTGAAAACCCACGCAGCATTGATTATAACTTAGTTAACGCCCAACAAGCCCGAAGAGTTTTAGACCGATTGGTGGGTTACGAATTGTCACCGGTTTTATGGAAAAAGGTTAAAGGTGGTTTGTCTGCCGGTCGTGTACAATCAGTATCGGTTAGATTAATTGTGGAACGAGAAAGAGAAATCCAAGAGTTCAGAGCGGTTGCGTCTTATTCGGTTACTGCCGAATTCACCAATGAAGCCGGAAAAGTGGTGAAAGCCAAATTGCCGAAAAACTTCGCCACCAAAAAAGAAGCAGAAGACTTTTTGCAAAAAAATATCGGTTCTACTTATAAGGTAGCCGATTTAGAAACCAAACCCACCAAAAAATCACCGGCTGCGCCTTTTACAACATCAACCTTACAACAGGAAGCGGCTCGTAAATTATATTTGCCCGTAGGCATCACCATGCAAATTGCACAACGTTTGTACGAAGCCGGATTGATCACTTATATGAGAACGGATAGTGTAAATCTTTCTCAAGAAGCACAAGCCGCTGCTCAAGCCGAAATTACCAGTTACTACGGCAAGGAGTTTAGCAAACCAAGAAATTTCAACACCAAATCAAAAGGCGCCCAAGAAGCACACGAAGCTATCCGTCCAACGGATATGTCGCGTCATACGGTGAATGTTGAAAGAGACCAAGCCCGTTTATACGAATTGATTTGGAAAAGAACTTTGGCTTCTCAAATGGCTGATGCCGAATTGGAAAGAACCAATGTCAAGATAGAAGCAAACAATCACTCGGAAGTTTTCCAAGCTACCGGAGAAGTAATCAAGTTTGAAGGCTTTCTGAAAGTCTATTTAGAAGGTAATGACGATGACGATGAGGAGCAAGAAGGGATGTTACCGGCATTGAAAGTTAATGAGAAATTGACTAACAATAATATCACTGCCACGGAAAGATATACTCGTCCGGCTTCAAGATATACCGAAGCTTCTTTAGTGAAGAAGTTGGAAGAATTAGGCATTGGTCGTCCATCAACCTATGCGCCAACCATTTCTACCATTATCAATAGAAACTATGTAGAAAAAGGAAACTTGGAAGGCATAGAAAGAAAATACGTTCAGTTGACGTTGAAAGACAGTAAAGTGGACGAAAAAGTTTTAAAAGAAAACACCGGTTCCGACAAAGGGAAATTGGTGCCAACAGATATCGGAACGATTGTAAATGACTTTTTGGTAAAGAACTTTGAGGCTATTTTGGATTATAATTTCACCGCCAAAGTGGAGCAGGATTTTGACGAAATCGCCGAGGGTAATATCGATTGGGCGAAAATGATGCAAGATTTCTACAATAAGTTCCATCCGAATGTAATTGAAGTGGAGAAAAATGCTGATCGTGAAAGTGGCGAAAGAATTTTGGGAACAGATCCAAAATCAGGCAAACCGGTTTCGGTTCGTTTAGGGAAATTCGGGCCAATGGCTCAAATTGGAGATGCTGAAGATGAAGACAAACAATTTGCCAGCTTACGTCAAGATCAAAATATCGGGAACATTACGCTGGAAGAAGCCTTAAATCTGTTTTTATTGCCTAAGAATCTTGGGGTTTATAAAGGAGAAGAAGTTGAGGTTAGCAATGGTCGTTTCGGACCGTATGTTCGTTTCGGGAAGCAATTTATTTCGTTGCCGAAAGGAGAAGATCCTTTGGATGTAACTATGGAACGTGCTCAGGAGCTGATTAATGAAAAAGCCAAAGCTGATGCGCCGATTGCAGTTTACCAAGGAATGGATGTTCAAAAAGGCGTTGGTCGATTCGGTCCTTTCTTAAAATGGAACGGTATTTTTATCAATGTCAATAAAAAATACAATTTTGATAACTTATCGCAATCTGATATTGCTGAATTGATTGAAGAGAAGTTGCAAAAAGATATCGATAAAGTCATCCACAATTGGAAAGAGGAAGGCATAGTGGTAGAAAAAGCCCGTTGGGGAAAATCGGTTATCACTAAAGGCAAAATCAAAATCGAATTGAATAAAGATATTGATGCTTCGAAATTGACTTTGGAGCAAGTGCAAGATATGATTGCTAAAAAAACACCGGAGAAGAAGACAGCAGCAAAAAAAGCAACCACCAAAAAAACTACCGCAAAAAAAACTACTACCAAAAAAAAGTAAGCCATGGAATTTGATTTTCTTTCACCGGTTGATAATGATATTATACAATATATAAAAGGACTGTCGTCACAGCATTTGGGCAGTAAAGTGGCTTTTCATACTGATAAAGATTTCCCTGATTTAGATCAAATCAAGGTTGCAGTAATAGGTGTTTTAGAAAATAGAGGTAATTCGAAGTCTTTTGACGAAGTAAATTTGAATGCCATTCGAAAAGAATTGTATAGTTTGTATCCCGGTAATTGGCAAAGTTCTATAGCTGACTTGGGAGATATTTTTCCGGGGAATTCTCAGGAGGATACTTATTTCGCTTTACAGAAAGTGGCTGCTAAACTCATTCGTAAAGGAGTAATCCCTATAGTTATTGGCGGCACTCAAGATTTGACTTATCCATTATATAGGGCTTATGATAGCTTAGAGCAGATGGTTAATTTGGTTGCTATTGACAGTAAGTTTGATTTTGGAAGGCAAGAAGACGGAATAACTTCTACCTCATACTTATCAAAGATTGTGTTAGATGAACCAAACAACTTATTTAACTATTGCAATATCGGATTTCAAACGTATTATAATTCTCAGGAAGAAATTGATTTAATAGAAAAATTGTATTTTGATGCCTATCGTTTAGGGGAAATTTCCAACAATATTGCGCTTTCAGAACCTGTTTTCAGAGATGCCGATATTGTTTGTGTCGATTTAACTGCTGTGAAGTCGTCGGATTCAGGAAATTTGGTTAACTTTATTCCGAATGGTTTCAATGGTAAAGAAATTTGCAGCTTAACTCGTTATGCCGGAATAAGTGATAAAGTAACTTCATTTGGAGTTTTCAATCACAATAATAGCAAAGAAGAAGCGGTGCTTATTGCACAACTGATTTGGTATTTTATGGAAGGGGTTAATTTTCGTTCCAATGAGTATCCTTTCGGAACTAAAGACAACTACCTGAAATATATTGTTCCATTAGAAAATGAAGAGTTGGTTTTTTATAAAAGTAACAAAACAGACCGATGGTGGATTGAAATTAATTTTTTCGAAGGGCAACACAATAAATTGAAAAAAAATACGTTATTACCCTGTTCGCATGAAGAATATTTATTAGCATGCAACCACGAAATACCGGAAAGATGGTGGAAGGCGCAGAGAAAAAATTGCTTGTAAAGATTAAAAATGGCAAAACAATTATATTTAATGTAATACTATGATTACAAAAATCATCAAATGATGTGTTTTATCAGTTAAAAAGTGCATTTTATCGATAATTTGTTTTTTTATTCATTTTTAATATTCTATTTTTGGAATGTGAAAGTGTAGATGTAAAATTGCAAGGGTAAAATTTAATATTATTTAATTGCTTTTTTGAAAAATAATAAATAGGTTTACGCCCTTAAAAATAAAATATTCAAATAACCCCAATTTATATGAAGAAAGTCATTGCATTCGCATCAGTTTTAGCTTTATTAACGGGCTGTGGACGATCAAACGACAAAGGTGAGTTAGTAGGAGTTAAAGGAAAGAAATGGCGTCCTGAGAAGCCATTTGGTATGACTTTAATTCCGGGCGGTGCCTACATTATGGGTAAATCGGATGATGATTTAGCAAATGTGCAAGATGCGCCAACCAAAACAGTTACTGTTAGAGCGTTTTATATG
>NZ_JBILQL010000003.1:0-81200 GCF_044373165.1 Flavobacterium sp. | reverse complement strand
TATCTGTTCTTGTACGAACTTCTTTTGGCAACTCACTCATTTCAGCGATACCGCCTGCGTTGTCAGAGATTGGTCCGAAAGCGTCGATGGCTAATTGCATAGCCGTTGTGGCCATCATAGCTGAAGCTGCTAAAGCCACACCGTAGAAACCAGCGAAAGCATAAGAAGCCCAGATAGCACCGGCAAATAATAATACGGTTGGGAAAGTAGAAATCATACCAGTAGCTAAACCTGCGATTACGTTAGTTCCTGCACCAGTTGAAGATTTTTGTACAATAGCCAAAACCGGTTTTGTACCTAAACCTGTGTAGTATTCCGTAACAGAAGAGATAACTCCACCTACTACTAATCCAACGATAGTAGCGTAGAACACTCTCATAGAAGAGATTTGTTGTGCGCCTTCACCGAAGAATTCCATAGTCATAACTTCAGGCAACATATATTGCACTAAGAAGAAACAAGATACTGCTGTTAAAATGATAGAAACCCAGTTTCCAACGTTTAATGCTCCTTGTACTTGTTTTTCTTTAGCGTCATCACTTGATATTTTAACTAACATCGTTCCGATGATAGAGAATAAGATTCCGAAACCGGCGATTGCCATTGGCAATAAAATAGGACCAATTCCACCGAAAGCGTCTTCGATTTTTCCGCCCATATCTTTAATTACGTAGTTCCCTAAAACCATCGCAGCCAATACAGTTGCCACATAAGAACCGAATAAATCGGCACCCATACCCGCAACGTCACCTACGTTATCTCCAACGTTATCTGCAATAGTAGCAGGATTTCTTGGATCATCTTCAGGGATTCCTGCTTCAACTTTACCTACTAAGTCGGCACCAACGTCAGCCGCTTTGGTATAAATACCACCACCCACACGAGCAAACAAAGCGATAGATTCCGCTCCTAAAGAGAAACCGGCTAACGTTTCTAAAACGATAGTCATGTCTTCGGTAGAAGTCCAAACCCCATTCATGAAGTAACGGAAGAAAATAATAAAGAAACCAGTCAAACCTAATACGGCTAAACCTGCAACGCCTAATCCCATCACTGTTCCACCGCCAAAAGATACTTTTAAGGCTTGTGGTAAGCTGGAACGAGCGGCTTGTGTTGTTCTTACATTGGTTTTAGTAGCGATTTTCATCCCCATATTTCCGGCTAATGCAGAAAATACAGCTCCAAAAATAAAGGCCACTACAATTAATATATGTGTAGTAGGAACTACAAAAGAAATTCCGGCCAATACAGCACTGGCAATCAGTACAAACACAGCTAACAATCTGTATTCTGCTTTAAGGAAAGCCAAAGCACCTTCGTAGATGTAATCTGAAATCTCTTTCATTTTACCATCTCCGGCATCTTGCTTCAAAACCCAAGCTCTTTTTGCTGCCATAAAAAGCAGACCAATTATCGCCATAACTATCGGCACATAAATCATCATTGATTCCATAAATATAATTTTTGTTATAAATTTTATCGGTCGCAAAAGTAACAAAACTTTAACAAAAAAAAACAATATCACGAATGAATATTAGTTCAATTGGTATACATGATTTTTACAGCCTCTTTTTTTATTTGAGGTTTTAAAATATTGTGTAGTGATACAAAAAAACTATTTTTGAAAAAATATTTCAGTACTTCATGGACATTAAAACGCTTTCTATCATCATTCCGGCTTATAACGAAGGGCCAACTATTTACAAAATACTGGACAAGGTTAAAGCGGTTTCTTTGCTTAACAGCATTGAAAAAGAGATTGTTATAGTAAACGACTGCAGTACTGACAACACCTCAGAAAGTGTAGAAAATTATATTAAAAACAATCCGTCGCTAAATATTAACTTTGTTCAACACTCTGTAAACAAAGGCAAAGGTGCAGCATTGCATACCGGAATTAAAAATGCTTCCGGAGAAGTAATTATCATTCAGGATGCCGATTTGGAATATGATCCGAATGAATACAATATATTATTAAAGCCTATAGTTGATGATGTAGCCGATGTGGTTTACGGCAGTCGGTTCATGGGTGGAAAACCGCATCGCATTTTATTCTTTTGGCACAGTATCGGGAATAAATTCCTTACTTTTTTGAGTAACATGATGACCAATTTGAACTTAACCGACATGGAAACTTGTTATAAAATGTTTCGTTCAGACATCATCAAATCGCTTACCTTAAAAGAAAACCGATTTGGTTTTGAACCGGAAGTGACCGCCAAAATTTCAAAAGTACCCGGCATTCGAATTTATGAAGTTGGCATCAGTTATTACGGAAGAACCTTTGAAGAAGGAAAAAAAATAGGCTGGAAAGATGGATTCAGAGCTATCTACTGTATTTTAAAATATCGTTTTTTTAAATGATTGTTGTCTCTCGAAATACATTGCTGTTTTGGCTTATAATGGGATTTGTCCTTTTGGTCAAAGGGTACTTTCTCTTCAATACTTTTCACAATGGTGACTTCAGCGAAACAACTATTTCAAAAAGCGGTGATGCCGGTCATTATTTTAAAATTGCCAAAAATATCAGCGAATTTCAAAGCTATGCAGACAACAGCACTTCAATAGCTAACGAATCTGCTACATGGCGCCCACCGGTTTGGCCTTTTACCTTATCGTTGTTTTTTTATATCACTTCAAACCCACTTGTCTTGTTATTTCTTAAAGTTGGTTTTGAAACATTAACATTAATCAGTATCATTTGGTTTTTCAGCAAAAAAAACAACTACTCCATAGTATTTTTCGGGGTTTTATTATTGCTTCTTATAGAGCCTCAATACCTCAAATATTCAGCTACATTTCTGTCGGAAAGTTTCACAGCGGTATTGGCTTTACTACTTACTTTTCTCTTTTTAGATCTACGAAAAGACAAGTCTTATCATATCCTTATCCCTATCATAGCCGGATTAACAGTACTAAGCCATCCGGTTTCCGTTTTTTTTGTGGTGACACTTTTTTGCATTTACCTTTTATGTAATGTCAAAAATAATCTCAAAAAGTGTTTCATACATGGTATTCTTTTCAGTGTAATTGTATTGTCGTGGCCCATTCGAAATGCTGTTGTTTTTCATAAAGGATTATATTTAACCGCTTCCCAAGGCGCAACCTTTGCCAAAGGATGGAATGAAAAGGTAATAACCGATTTTACCAATGTTGACGGTGATTTAGCCGATGAAAGTCTGAACTTAAAGTATGTCAATCCTACTGACTTGAAAGAAAGTGGTAAAGGCGTTTTGGAATACAGTCAGCTGTATCAAAAAGGCACTTGGAATTTCATCAAAAGTTTATCCTTTTCGGAGCAAATTAACATTGCTTTCAAAAAATTAAAATCCAATTTTAATCCTTTTCCTGAAAAGCCAAAAGCCGGCTTTTTTGAGCGTCTGTCGGTAGTCTTCAGAATATTGTATTTGGTAACTTTTAGCCAACTTTTAGCCAGAATCATCAGCCGAAAAAAGTTTGATTTTAATTCCCAACGCGACAAAGCTTTTGCAATAGTCTTAGCGGTATTGTTGGGTCAAACTTTAATGTCAATATACATCTACACGGGTTTCCGATTCAATGCGGTTTACTCTTTGACATTGTTGTTGTGCTTTATCCTTATCAATCACCATTGGGCAACCGACAAAATCTATCGTTTCGTTAAAAAATAAATTGACGGTTTCGTTTTACCAAATAATGGTGCCACAAAAAGTAGGTAGCCATGGTTCGGTATGGTTGCCATTTTTTTGCTATTTCGAGCATAGCATCTTTTTGCTCCAAACCGTAAAGCTCTTTGATGGTATTGACTACGGCTACATCACCTATCGGAAGTATATCGGGTGATTGCAATGAAAACATCAAATACACATCGATCGTCCAATGACCGATTCCTTTAATTTTGATTAATTCATTTCTGACCTCATCAGGCTGTTTTTCAGAAAAAGATTCCAACAGCAAACTTTTATCAATTATTGCTGTTGCCAAAGCTTTGAGGTAAGTGTTTTTTTGTCTACTTACACCACAAGCGCGAAGGGTTTCTTCTGATGCTGACAGTATAAATTCTGGAGAAACTTGGCCTAAAACATTTTCAATTTTAAGATAGCAAGCCCGAGCCGATTCTATGGAAACTTGTTGTTCCAAAATGAGTTTGCAAAGGGTTTGAAAACCTTCAGGTCTGGATGGAATAAAAGGTTTACCGTATTGTTGGTACAAACCGTGAAAAACGGGGTCATTTTCTATCAAAAAGGCAATCGCCGGCTCCATTTTAGAAATAGAATCCGAATGATCCTTTGATTGTAAAGTTGTCGGTATCCGGAATGTTTCTGTAATTGGCTCGCCAAGCAAAATCCAAACGGAACACTTTAAAAATATTTCCGATTCCGGCGCTATATTCCCAATAAGGTTTCTCCGGCGCTTGGTAAACTAAGCCTGAGGCATTGATGGCTCTGTTTTCCTCTGAGACCGTTCCGTAAACACCTCTAACACCAACAATCTCTCTAAGATTCAATTTTCTGATGCCCGGAATTCGAGCAAATATCTTTCCGTTAAAATTGTGTTCCCATTGAAAAGTAGCATACTCATCAGCTACAAACTCGTAGAAATTCAAGTTGCTGAAAGTATTTTGAATAATGAAATACGTTTGGTTTCCCGGAACCACGCTCATTAAACCTAATGGTATTTGACCGAAAGTTTTTCCTAATTCCATGGTAAAATTAGAACGTCCTAACGGACCAATAACAATAGGTTGCTTATAGTACAATTGTATTTTTTGGTAATCAAAATCGCTGTCGATAAAGCCTTTGAAACCTTGACTGTAATTGATAAAGAAGCGGCTGTACGGACTGTCTATTTCACGACGTTCTACACCGTAACCGATGGTTTTTCGTTTAGGCGTGAATTCCACTTGCAAGTTCAACTCTGATTGTTTTACCTCGCTGGCGGTTGTAGTGAAAGTATCATCGGTAAAGTAATTTAAACTAAAAGTATCCGAAGCTGACTCTAAAGTTCGATAGGAAAACCCCAGTTGGAAAATGAAGTTCTTCATCGGTTCCATTTCGATTGCCAAAGTACTCAAATTGATATTGGTTAGCTTGCCATTAGCACCGGTTGTAAACAAACCTGAAGAAGCATAACTTCTGCCTAAAACATCATTGGTCGTGGTTAAACTGGCGCCAATTTGCTCTACATCTCTTCTGTTTCCTCCTGAGATGATGATGCGGTTTTTCTTGTCCACCATCCATTTCCCGGATACGCCGTATTTAAATTTATTATCGTCGAAACCATACGCAGTATAAGCTTGAATTCTCCACAGATCATTCGGCCCGAAATAGGTTCTTCCGCCGGCTCTTAGTCGCCAACCTTCTACCTCATTGAACCCAACTGTAGAAAATATGGGTCCGTAGTCTAATTTCCATTTAGGTATTTCGATGTAACCGCTTCCTAAAATTGAAACCAAGCTGT
Source organism: Flavobacterium sp. (assembly GCF_044373165.1). Taxonomy (GTDB): domain Bacteria; phylum Bacteroidota; class Bacteroidia; order Flavobacteriales; family Flavobacteriaceae; genus Flavobacterium. The sequence continues at coordinate 75,761 of NZ_JBILQL010000003.1, read as the reverse complement.
ACATTTGTTTGAAACGCTTGACCGTTTTTAAAGTGTCAATCATCTTATAAATTCCAACCTCATCTTTGTTGAGTCGCTCAAAACGATTCTCTTCCCAGTAGTCATCGGATTTAGCATAAACTGAATTGTCTATATAATTGACTTCCTCTTTATAAAATTTCTCAGGTTTTTTTTCATCGAATTTGAAATTGCGGTACAAAGTGGTTCTTTTGCCGTAAACGCCTTTGGATTCTTCTTTTTTGCGAAGAGCGAAATCCGACATCATATAATCACGAGTCGGCAAGAAAACTGAATCGTTTAATACTTCAAATTCCTGTTCGATATAAATGTCTTTTACCCAGTTGATGTTGGCGCTTTTGGTTACCGCCATATTGATGGTTTTGATGGCAAAAGTGGAATCGTTAACCCAGAAATCGCCTTTAAAAGTCAGTTCGTTTTTACGACGCGGATAAAATACAATATTGTAACACCATTTGTTGTCAATAAAAGCCGTATCGGTTAATACATAATTATATACATCTATTCCGGTACGCGATAACGGACTCACAAAACTCTTATCGAAAAAGTTCAGATAGTTATCGTATACATCAAAATCATTGTACAAGTCTTTGATAAACATATTTACACCATCGCCGTTTCCTAAGCCCGAATTTTTATTGGCTTTGAGGATTTCTTTGGTCTTCTTGGCTTCATTATCCCCGTAAAAATCCGAAAGCGATTCGTTGATAAAAATCGGCAAATAGGTTTTACCCGTAACGCTGGACGTGTCTATGTTTTTGAAGACAAACTCCATGCCTTTGAAGAGTTTGTTTTTCATGAAAGCACTGTCGATGGTATTCATATCAAATTCTACCTTCTCATACTTTTCGTATTGGTATTGTTTGAACATTTTCAAACCGTTTTTACGCCGGCGTTCCCATATTTTACGCAAAATATCTAAGGCCGGATTGTCTTTTTTAGAAGTTTTTCCGGCATAAATCTTCACTTCTTTAAGCGCATTGCCTTCGGTTAAAATGACTTTAAAATCGTAATTAACCAACTTCGGCAATTTCACTTCTTTGTCGGGAAATCCAACAAAAGAAACAATAATAGCGGTGTAAGTATCCGGTGCTTCTATGTAGAATCGGCCGTCTTCATTGGAAACTACTCCAATTTGAGAGCCTTTGAAAACGATGTTGGCGTAAGGTACCGGTTGGTTGGTGTTATCGAGTACAATACCACTAACCTTGGTTTGGGCCGAAAGACCACAAGCCAAAAAGAGAACAAGTAACGTAAATATCTTTTTCATGAGCAAAAAAAAACTTCATCGAATTTTGTAAGATGAAGTTTCAAATATAGTTATTTAGACAATTAGATTTTTGACATTTTAAACATGTTAGATTTTTTTATACTTCTTACAATCTAAACTGTCTTAGGGAATCAAATCAGTCTATTTATAGGTTACTTTTTTCACCGCTTTTATTACATCTTCGGCATTTGGCAACCATTCTTTCAACAAGGTTGGTGAATAAGGAGCCGGTGTATCTGCTGTTGTAATTCTTTGGATAGGCGCATCCAAATAATCGAAAGCTCTTTCCTGAACCATATAGGTAATTTCAGAAGCTACACTGGCAAAAGGCCAAGCTTCTTCTAAAACAACCAAACGATTTGTTTTCTTAACAGAATTGATGATAGCATCGTAATCCATTGGACGCACGGTTCTCAAATCGATGATTTCACAAGATATACCTTCTTTGGCCAATTCATCGGCAGCGGCAAAAGCCTCTTTGATAATTTTACCGAAAGAAACAATGGTTACATCCGTTCCGGCTCTTTTGATATCAGCTACTCCTAACGGAAGTGTGTATTCTTCTTCCGGCACTTCGCCTTTGTCACCGTACATTTGCTCCGATTCCATAAAAATCACCGGATCATTATCGCGTATAGCCGATTTCAATAATCCTTTGGCATCATAAGGTGTTGAAGGTACAACCACTTTAAGGCCCGGCGTATTGGCAAACCAATTCTCAAACGCTTGAGAGTGTGTAGCCCCTAATTGACCGGCAGAAGCGGTTGGACCGCGGAATACCATCGGCATTGGGAATTGTCCGGCAGACATTTGACGCATTTTTGCAGCGTTGTTAATAATTTGGTCAATTCCGACCAAAGAGAAATTGAATGTCATGAATTCTACTATAGGTCTGCAACCATTCATAGCCGAACCTACTGCTATTCCGGCAAAACCCAACTCTGCAATTGGAGTATCAATTACTCTTTTAGCACCGAACTCATCCAACATTCCTTTAGAAGCTTTGTAAGCACCATTGTATTCGGCCACTTCTTCACCCATTAAATAAACTGACTCGTCGCGACGCATTTCTTCACTCATCGCCTCGGCAACTGCTTCTCTAAATTGTATCGTTCTCATATTTCGGTTTGTGTTACTGTCTGTAATTTTTGAAAGGCAAAAATAAAAATTAAATACGATTAAAAAACATTTCTGAAGCTTAATTAACTGTTCCTTCAGATGTCAAATTCATCAAGCCAATTTTAACCCGCTACGAAATCGATTGAAATTTGAAAAAATATTATGCACGCATATAAAAATTAAAAATATATTTTATACTTTTACGGTCAGAAAAAAATTCACTTAATAAACACGACAATGAAAATATTAGTTTGCATCAGTCACGTGCCTGATACTACTTCAAAAATCAACTTTGTTAACGGTGATGCGGAATTTGACACCAATGGCGTACAATTCGTAATCAACCCTAACGACGAGTTCGGACTAACCAGAGCCATTTGGTTCCAGGAACAGCAAGGAGCCAATGTTACCGTAGTGAATGTTGGTGGCGCTGATACTGAGCCTACCTTGCGAAAAGCATTAGCCATAGGTGCTAATGAAGCCATTCGTGTAAACGCTACGCCTACTGACGGTTTCTTTGTAGCCAAACAATTAGCCGAAGTCGTAAAACAAGGTGCTTACGATTTAGTAATCTGCGGAAAAGAATCTTTAGATTATAATGGTGGAATGGTTCCCGGTATGTTAGCCGGTTTATTAGACTACAACTTTGTAAACTCTTGCACCGAATTGACTGTAGATGGAAATTCAGCCAAAGCCGCACGTGAAATTGATGGTGGAAAAGAAACTATTACTGCTGCTTTACCTTTGGTTATTGGAGGTCAAAAAGGTTTGGTTGAAGAAAAAGACTTACGCATTCCCAACATGCGCGGTATTATGACAGCAAGAACAAAAGTATTAACTGTTTTAGAACCGGTTGGTGCCAATGTAAACACCAAAGCAGTAAAATTTGAAAAACCGGCTCCTAAATCGGCTGTGAAATTATTTACCGCTGACGATTTAGACGGATTGGTAAATGCACTACACAACGAAGCAAAAGTTATCTAACAGTCGAAAGTCGAATGTCAAAAGTCGAAAGTCGAAAGAAGTATTTTCTTTATGACTTTAGACATTAAAACTTTAAGACACAAAAATAAAAATTATGTCAGTATTAATATACGCAGAATCGGCCGACGGAAAATTCAAAAAAGTTGCTTTTGAATTGGCGTCTTATGCTAAAAAAGTAGCCGAATCATTAGGAACATCAGTTACTGCTGTAACTGTAAACGCAGGAAATGTATCAGATTTATCACAATACGGTGTAAACAAAGTATTAAAAGTTACCAATGATAAATTAGGTGACTTTAATGCGAAAGCATATGCCGATGTTGTAAAACAAGCGGCACAAAAAGAAGGTGCTAAAGTAATTTTGTTGTCTTCAACTACCGATAGTTTATACATGGCGCCGTTAGTGGCCGTTGGTTTAGATGCAGGCTTCGCTTCTAACGTAGTAGGCCTACCGCTAAGCACTTCGCCTTTTCAAGTTAAAAGAACCGCCTTTTCTAACAAAGCTTTCAATATTACAGAAATTACTACCGAAGTAAAAGTATTAAGCTTGGCCAAAAACTCTTACGGTGTATTTGAAAGCGCAGCTTCTGCTTCTGAAGAAGATTTTGCTCCACATTTGAACGAAGCTGATTTCAATGTGAAAGTAGCTTCAGTTGAAAAAACAACCGGTAAAGTAACCATCGCCGATGCAGATGTAGTAGTGTCCGGAGGTCGCGGTTTAAAAGGCCCTGAAAACTGGGGCATGTTAGAAGAATTGGCTTCTGTATTGGGCGCAGCCACCGCATGCTCAAAACCGGTATCCGATTTAGGTTGGAGACCGCACAGTGAACACGTTGGCCAAACCGGAAAACCGGTAGCGACCAACTTGTATATTGCTGTAGGTATTTCGGGAGCTATTCAGCACATCGCCGGAATCAACTCTTCAAAAGTAAAAGTGGTAATCAACAGTGATGCAGAAGCGCCATTCTTCAAAGTAGCCGATTATGGTATTGTAGGTGATGCTTTCGATATTTTACCTCGCTTAACTCAAAAACTAAAAGAGTTCAAAGCCCAAAACGCTTAAACTTTTAACAATACTTATCAAAGAGCCGTTGAAAACAAAATTTTAACGGCTCTTTTTTTATCTCATCCATTTTCAGAAGCGAAAAGTTTTTGTTACTTTGCAGTCCATATTCCTGCCATACACTGCAATCTTTTTGTGTATTTCCCTTCCGCTTCCGCTACAGGGCAATCCAAAAAAAGGATTTCCGTTGCTGTCAGGGCTAAGAAGGGAATTGTATTGAACTTTTGGAAACTTATTCGTCTAATTTTCAATTCTGAAATCCAAAATCTAATATCAGCAATCTAGAATCTAAATGAGTTTAGTAAAACTAACCATAAAAGGAATATCCTATAGCCAAACCCAAAACGGTGCTTACGCCCTGATTTTAAATGAAGTAGACGGCGAAAGAAAATTACCCATAGTTATTGGTGCTTTTGAAGCGCAATCTATTGCCATTGCTTTAGAAAAAGAAATCAAACCCCCGAGACCGTTAACCCATGATTTATTCAAAAGTTTCGCCGACCGATTTGATATTGTGGTTAAACAAGTGATTATTCATAAATTGGTAGACGGTGTTTTTTACTCCAGTATCATTTGCGAACGCGACAAAATAGAGGAAATCATTGATGCCCGAACTTCAGATGCCATTGCTTTGGCGCTCCGTTTCAACGCTCCGATTTTTACCTACAAAAACATCTTGGATAAAGCCGGTATTTACCTAAATACCAATCCGGCTGACCTTGACAATCAAAATGCAGAAGATGATGGCGTGCTATCAACTCCGGAAACTTTCGGATTAGACAGCGAAGGTAATGCCGGTGACACTTATGTAAGCATGAGTCTTTCCGAATTGCACGAAGCTTTAGAAAAAGCTGTTCAAGACGAAGATTACGAAAAAGCAGCGAAGATTAGAGACGAAATATCGAAAAGAGAATCATAAAAGAGCAATCAGCCATAAGCCTTTAGCAGTTAGCTAAAAGCTGAACGCTGAACGCTGAACGCTAAAAGCTATAAAAAATGAAGCAGTACCACGATTTAATGCGACACGTTTTAGAAAACGGTTGCCAAAAAGGAGACAGAACCGGAACCGGAACCAAAAGTGTTTTCGGCTACCAAATGCGTTTTGATTTAAGCGAAGGCTTTCCGATGGTAACCACAAAAAAACTGCACTTAAAATCGATAATCTATGAATTGCTTTGGTTTTTGAAAGGCGACACTAACATTGGCTATTTAAAAGAAAACGGTGTTAAAATTTGGGACGAATGGGCTGATGAAAACGGCGATTTGGGTCCGGTATACGGGCATCAGTGGCGCAATTGGAACAGCGAAGAAATTGACCAAATCACCGAATTAATTGACACTTTAAAAACCAACCCTAATAGCCGACGCATGTTGGTTTCGGCTTGGAATCCTTCCGTTTTGCCGGATACTTCTAAATCATTTGCAGAGAATGTGGCCAATGGCAAAGCCGCTTTACCACCCTGTCATGCGTTCTTTCAGTTTTATGTCGCCGATGGAAAGTTGTCTTGTCAATTGTACCAACGAAGTGCCGACATTTTCTTAGGTGTACCGTTTAATATTGCTTCTTATGCTTTGTTTACGATGATGATTGCCCAAGTTTGCGAATTGAAAGTGGGCGAATTCATTCACACTTTTGGCGACGCACACATTTACAACAACCATTTCGAACAAGTAGAATTGCAGCTGTCACGCGAACCAAGACCTTTACCAAAAATGATTTTAAATCCGGAAGTGAAAAACATCTTCGACTTCACTTTCGAAGATTTCACTTTGTTGGATTATGATCCGCATCCGCATATCAAAGGACAAGTAGCGGTATAAACAAAAAAATCCGTCTCGAAACCGAAACGGATTTTTACCTAACCAAAACTAAAACCTATAGTGCCAAAACACTATTTTCTGAACCGGCAAATTCGTTATAAGCATAACTGTCTGCCTGTGGATCATTTACATAAGAACCGTCCACTAAATATTTAAATTCGAAAGAATTGTCTTTGGGTAAATCAAAAGTTGCTTTAAAAGTGCCGTTTTTCAATTTAGACAACTCACCTTCAGCCGGATTCCAATTGTTAAAATCCCCGATAACTGCTGCAGCATTTGCTTCTTTTGCTTCGATTGAAAAGGTAACTTTAACAACCGGTTTTGTTTTTATAACTTGTTTCTTGATAGCCATAACTATTTCATTTATAGATTACTGAGGCAAAGTAAAGCGATTTTTTTATAGGTTTTACAAGTCGAATTATTTTTACGAGATTTGTAAAAAGTGTAGTCATTTAAAAGAAGATTTACAATTTATATGCCTATAAATTTTACATCCGCCATTAAGAAATCGGTTTCGTAATGCATTATCACGAAAACAGATTTTCCCATTTTAAAAATAAATTTTACCTTTAAGGCACAAATTTCGTCTTATGGAGCCCAATCAACACGAATTATATGAGTACGCACGTGACCGAATCAGGCAAAAAAAACGTTTATTTCAGCATTTTATAGTTTTTGGTATTGGCTGTGTATTTCTGTTTGCGGCCAATCATTTGCTTTCTTATCACGATGAAACCAATTGGTGGATTTGGGTAGCCAGTTTGTGGTGCTGTCTATTTGTATTTCATCTTATCAAGGTTTTGGTGACCGATAGTTTTATGAATAAAAACTGGGAACGGGCACAAATAGATAAGCTCATGTTGAAGCAACATAAAAAAATAGAGCAACTCAAAAACGACTTAGAAAATTCCAAACCCAATCCATAATGATTACAGTAATCGCCGCTGTGGCGGAAAACAATGCCTTAGGAAAAGAGAACCAGCTGCTTTGGCATCTGCCCGATGATTTTAAAAGATTCAAAACACTAACTTCGGGACATTACATTATTATGGGTCGAAAAACATTTGAAAGTTTCCCGAAACCACTTCCCAACAGAACTCATGTTATTGTTTCCCGCCAGTCGAACTATCAACCGGAAGGCTGTATAGTAGTTAATTCATTAGAAAAGGCAATCGAAGTCTGCCCAAAAACCGAAGAAGTATTTGTGATTGGCGGCGGTGAAATTTACCGTCAATCAATCAAAGTTGCCGACAAACTCGACTTGACCAAAGTACATTTTTCTTTTGAAGCCGATACTTATTTCCCGGAAATCGACTTTACTCAATGGCAATTGGTTTTTGAAGAATTCCATCCGAAAGACGATCGACATGACTATGCTTTTACCTTTCAAACATATTTGAGGAAGTAATGTATACAAAGCGGTTTATTCAAGAACTTATTTTTACTTTTTCAAAGCGCTGAAATTAATGAACTTTGCAAGTCTGTACTTTAATAGCGTATATTTGCAGAAAATTGCAACAATGTCAAAGCAAATCACTCCTTACAAAGAATCTACCCTTGGTAAAAAAGAACAAGTTACCCAAATGTTCGACAACATCTCGGGTGAATACGACGGTTTAAATCGAGTAATTTCATTGGGAATTGATATGAAATGGCGCCAAAAAGTCATTGCTTTGGTCAAAGCCCAAAACCCAAAAAACGCTCTTGATATTGCCACCGGAACCGGAGATTTAGCCATTATGATGGCAGAAGCTACAGCCGCAGAAAAAATCATTGGCTTGGATTTGTCTGTAGGCATGTTGGATGTTGGAAAGAAAAAAGTACTGCAAAAAAATTTAGCCGACAAAATCGAGATGGTGGTTGGCGACAGTGAAAACATTCCTTATCCCGACAATTATTTTGACGCCATTACCGTTTCTTTCGGCATCAGGAACTTTGAAACCTTAGAAAAAGGATTAGCAGAAATTTACCGAGTACTCAAACCCGGCGGTCTTTTTGTAATTTTAGAAACTTCGGTGCCAACAAAATTTCCATTCAAACAAGGGTATGCTTTTCACACCAAAGTGATATTGCCATTGGTTGGCAAGTTATTTTCCAAAGACAACAGCGCTTACGGTTATCTTTCGGAATCGGCCAGTCATTTTCCGTTTGGGGAAGCTTTAAACAATATTTTAAGGAAAGTTTCGTTTATGGACTGTAAAGCCATGCCACAAACCTTTGGTGTAGCCACAATATATACCGCTACCAAAAAATAAAATATGTACTTTAGCCAAAGCATGAAAAAGTTAATTGTCCTATTTATATTGATTACTTCAGCTTCCCAAGCGCAATTCGGGAGAAGTACTTTTGCCAAAGATCCTATCATTAACTTGGAGAATTTTGATAAGCAAAGAGTTTATTGGGGTTATTTTTTGGGCTTTAGTACTTTCGATTTTAAAACCGACTACAAAGTACCGGGACAAGATATCAATGTCAAAGGCAATACCGGTTTTAATGTAGGATTAGTGGGTGTTTTACGACTCCATGAATATTTAGAATTGCGTTTTGAACCCGGATTATATTATGCCAGCCGAACCTTAACTTATGATGGGTTTACAAGCGACAGAGACGCCATTCGAGAAGTAAAAGCTACTTACATAGACTTTCCTTTGATGCTTAAATTTTCCTCGCTCCGAACCGGAAACGTAAGGCCTTATTTGTTAGGTGGCTTAGGAACAACCTTGAATTTGTCGAGCAATTCAAAGTCTAAAGATGATAACTTGGAACAAAAATTCAGGGTAAAGCCATGGACTCAAAATTACACCTTTGGTTTCGGTATTGATTTGTATTTTGAATACTTTAAATTTTCACCTTCTATCCGTGGTGTTTTCGGTTTTAATGATGAACTGATTCGCGATGACGATCCAAACAGTCCTTGGACCGGTAATATAGAATCGTTAAAAACCCGTGCGGTTTTAATCAACTTTACTTTCCATTAAGAATTTCTTCTAAACTCGCTTAAAAATATAGCGGTCGCAGTAGCAACATTTAAGCTTTCGGTTTGTTGAAGGTCTCCAAATCTCGGGATGGCAATTCTGTTTTTGATGTTTTTCTCCAAGGCTGATGAAATGCCATTGGCTTCGTTACCAAAAATTAAAATACCTTCAAAAGGCAAAGTTTCCTTATAAATATTGTTTCCATCCATAAAAGTTCCAAAAACCGGTAAAGGCGTTTGGGCCACAAATTCATTCAAATCCAAATAATTCACCTGAACGCGTGTAATAGAACCCATTGTAGCCTGAACTACCTTAGGATTGAAAACATCAACTGTTTCTTCTGAACACACCAATTGTTTTACCCCAAACCAATCACACAGGCGTATGATGGTTCCTAAATTTCCCGGATCTCTAATATCATCCAAAGCTACTATGAGTCCATTATTAACAACTTCTTTCTGTTTCGGAATATGAAAAACAGCCAAACAGGAACTGGGCGAATGGAGAGCCGAAATCCGTTTCATATCGGCTTCTTTGATTATGGTTTTTTGAGCAGTCGGTACAGTGTCAAAAATACTTTCGGTTACAAATAAATGTTCAAGCATGATATTTGATTGCAACAATTCCTGTATTACTTTTACCCCTTCAGCTATAAACAATTGATGCTCGTTTCTGTATTTTTTTTGTTGAAGACTTGTAATTAATTTTATTTGGTTTTTACTAACCATAAAATACTGTATTTTTGAATTAAATATATACACCTTTTGAAAAAGAGTCTCACAAAAATATTACTATTTATTCTAATTGGACTAATTATCTTTGGATGCAACTCTACTAAAAGAGTTCCAGACGGAAGAAAGCTCCTCACCAAAAATGACATCTATGTTGATGACAAAAAAGACAATTCTGAGGATGTTTTCAATCAATTGTACCAAAAACAAAATAGTGCTATTTTTGGATTTCCGCTTAGATTGAACATTCACAATTTGGCCAAAGCCAAATCAGATTCGCTATTCAAAGCCAAAATGATTCAAAATCCAAAGCGTTACTACAGAAAAGCCAAATGGTTATCCAAAAAACAAGTAAAGCGTCTCGGAGAATCTTTCTTGTATTCGGGTATAGATAACTTTTTAAGAAAAACAGGTGAAGCGCCCGTAATTTTAGACACCAGCAGTACTCGTAAATCCCTCAAAAGATTGCGTTCTTATTACTTTAATCGCGGCTATTTTGACGTTTCAACACAATTCAAAATTGATACCCTTAGTGATAAAAAAGTAAAATTGCGGTATGACATTAAAACCGGCAAGCCTTACATCATAGACAGCTTAAAAAGCTATATTTCGAGTCCGTCATTGGATTCAATTTACCAATCCAAAAAACAAAACTCTTTGCTAAAATCAAAACAAAAGTTTGAAACTGCAGTTTTTGATGAAGAAAGAAAACGAATTACAGAAGACTTCAGAAACAACGGCGCCTATCGATTCCAACAAAACTATGTAACTTTTGACATCGATACTTTAAAAAAGACAAATGTAGCCAATGTTGATTTGGTGATAGAAAACGAATCTATTCGAGTGGAGGACAGTTTAAAAACGCAACCTTTTGCATTGTATAAAATCAGCAAAGTCAATATTTTTACTGATCACAGCCCAACAAATGTTACTGCGCCAATCAAAGATAGTGTGGTGTATAACGATTTTACACTCTACAGCACCAACAAACTTAAATACCGTCCTAAAGCCATTACTGACGGGATTTTTGTAACCAAAGGCAATTATTTCTCCGATTTCAGGTCTTCTATTACTTCAAGGTATTTGAGTAATCTTAAAGTTTTCAATTATCCACTGATTCAATATGTGGAAGACAAAACTCAAAAAAACAGTTTGATTGCCAATGTTTATTTAACCCCAAGAAAAAAATACACTTTTGGTTTTTCGACCGATTTTACCCATTCAAACATACAGGATTTCGGGATTACCGGAAACACTTTTTTAGGCATTCGAAATGTTTTTAACGGAGCAGAAACTTTTGAAATAGGATTTAGAGGCAATATTGGCTCTTCCAAAGATTTGGCCAATCCTAATAATACTTTCTTCAACATCTCGGAAATTGGGGTGGATGCCAAATTGAATTTTCCGCGTATTTTTCTGCCGTTCAAAACAGACAAAATCATTCCGAAAACCATGATTCCTTTCACTACTTTGAGTGTAGGTTATGCTAAGCAAACCAATATCGGTCTCGACAAACAAAATTTCACCAGTTCCTTAACATACAATTGGACACCCAAAAGAAATACCAACTTCAAGCTGGACTTAATCAATATTCAGTTTGTAAAAAACCTTAATCCTTCTAACTATTTCAACATTTACCAATCGTCTTACAATACTTTGAATGAAATAGCCCAAAATTACTTACCGGCTACTTCTCCTTATTTTAATCCAGAAACAGGTACATTATTCATTGAAGAAGGAACCAACGGCTTCTTGAATGATGTCGCTAACGGCAATGTTTCGCTTTCGCTGGCAGACGCCAAATCATTGTTAAGTATAGTAGAAAGAAGACAAAGACTGATTGAAAACAACTTGATTTTTGCTACTAATATTTCCTATACCAAAACTTCCAAAAAAGACATTTTAGACAACGAATTTTACGCCTTCAAAGCCAAAGTAGAATCGGCCGGAAACCTACTTTCCTTTTTGGCACGAGCTGCCAAACAGTTACAAAACCAAAACGGAGCGAATACCTTTTTGGATGTTGAATTCTCACAATATTTTAAAACTGAATTTGAATACATCAAACATTGGGATTTGAGTCGAAAGAAAGTTTTTGCCACCAGAGTTTTTGCCGGAATTGCTATTCCATATGGTAACTCTGAAGACGTACCGTTTTCCCGAAGTTATTTTGCGGGAGGAACTAATGACAACAGGGCTTGGCAATCATATAGTCTTGGACCTGGCGCCAGTGGAAGCTTCCTTGATTTTAACGAAGCGAACATGAAATTGGCCCTAAGTGCTGAATTTCGTTTCAACATTTTCCAACAACTCAACGGCGCACTTTTTACTGATATTGGTAACATTTGGAACGTATTGGACAATTCTAAAAACGAAGCGGCAACTTTCGAGGGCATACAATCGCTTCAAAACATTGCCATCGGAAGTGGTTTCGGCTTCCGATATGACTTTAATTTCTTTATTGTCAGATTGGATTTAGGATTCAAAACTTATAACCCATCAGAGTTTGTTAACGATAAATGGTTTAAAGAAATGCGCTTTAATAAATCGGTTTTAAATATTGGAATAAATTACCCTTTCTAAAATCAGAAATTATTATTTTTGTAACCTTAACTTTTAAAACGACACAAAACAATGGCTCACAATATCAAGCCCGGAGTAGCTACAGGAGACGAAGTTCAAGCAATTTTTAACTACGCCAAAGAAAAAGGATTTGCTTTACCGGCTGTAAATGTTATCGGATCAAGCACAATAAATGGTGTTTTAGAAACAGCCGCCAAATTAAATGCTCCTGTAATCATTCAGTTTTCAAATGGCGGAGCACAATTCAATGCCGGAAAAGGACTTTCAAATGCAGGAGAAAAAGCAGCCATTGCCGGTGCAGTTGCGGGAGCTAAACACATACATACTTTGGCAGAAGCTTATGGCGCCACTGTAATTTTGCATACTGACCATTGTGCCAAAAAATTATTACCTTGGATTGATGGCTTACTAGACGCTTCGGAGAAACATTTTGCCGAAACCGGAAAATCGTTATTCTCTTCTCACATGATTGATTTGTCAGAAGAACCATTACATGAAAACATCGAAATTTGTAAAGAATACCTATCTCGTATGAGCAAAATGGGTATGACTTTAGAAATCGAATTAGGTATTACAGGTGGTGAAGAAGACGGTGTAGACAACTCTGATGTTGACAGTTCAAAATTATACACCCAACCGGAAGAAGTAGCTTTCGCTTATGAAGAATTGATGAAAGTATCTCCTAAATTTACTATCGCGGCAGCTTTCGGAAACGTTCACGGTGTTTACAAACCGGGTAACGTTAAATTGACTCCGAAAATCTTGAAAAATTCACAAGATTATGTTCAAAACAAATTCAACACAGGTCACAACCCCGTTGACTTTGTATTCCACGGTGGTTCAGGTTCTACTTTGGAAGAAATCAGAGAAGCTATCTCTTACGGAGTAATCAAAATGAATATCGATACGGATTTACAATTTGCCTTTACCGAAGGCATCCGAGATTATATGACTTCAAAAATTGATTATTTAAGAACCCAAATCGGAAGTCCGGAAGGCGCCGATTCCCCTAACAAAAAACACTACGATCCAAGAAAATGGATTCGTGAAGGAGAAGTGACTTTCAATACAAGATTAGAGCAAGCTTTTGCCGACTTGAATAACGTAAACACCTTATAAAGTACGAAGTACAAAGTACAAAGTACGAAGTAGAAAAAACAGAATAGTAATAATATAGTGTTGGAACAGAAGAGTGATTACTTCTAACTTCCAACTTCTAACTTCTAACTTAATTATGGCTTGGTTTAAAAGAACAGAAAAAGGGATTCAAACTCCTACTGAAAATAAAAAAGATGTGCCGAAAGGGCTTTGGTACAAATCCCCAACAGGAAAAATTATCGATCAAGACGAATTGGCCAGAAACTTATGGGTTAGTCCGGAAGATGATTTTCACGTTAGAATTGGCAGTAAAGAATACTTTGAGATTTTGTTTGACAACAACGAATTCAAAGAGTTAGATGCGAAAATGACTTCAAAAGACCCTTTGAACTTTGTGGATACTAAAAAATATTCCGACCGTTTAAAAGACGCTATTGACAAAACCGGATTGAAAGATGCAGTTCGCACCGGTGTAGGTAAATCTAAGGGTAAAGATTTAGTAGTTTGTTGTATGGACTTTGCCTTTATCGGTGGTTCTATGGGTGCTGTAGTAGGTGAAAAAATTGCCCGTGGTATTGATTATGCCATCAAACACAACACGCCTTTTGTAATGATTTCTAAATCAGGTGGTGCCCGTATGATGGAAGCCGCTTATTCTTTGATGCAATTGGCCAAAACTTCGGCTAAATTAGCCCAATTGGCAGAAGCAAAAATCCCTTATATTTCTTTGTGTACCGATCCTACTACCGGAGGCACAACCGCTTCTTACGCTATGTTAGGCGATATCAATATTTCGGAGCCGGGCGCTTTGATTGGCTTTGCCGGTCCGCGTGTAGTACGTGATACTACCGGAAAAGATTTACCGGAAGGTTTCCAAACGGCAGAATTTGTTTTAGACCATGGTTTCTTAGATTTCATTGCCCACAGAAAAGAATTGAAGAACAAAATCAATTTATACTTGGATTTAATTTTAAATCAAGACATCAGAGATTAATAACCTCAATCAACTCAAAAAAAAAAGACACAAAATTTTACATACTGTGTCTTTTTTTTTATGCTGAATTATAAATAAACGCAACTACATTCCACTCCGAATAGCCTCCACCGGATCCAATTTAGAAGCAGAGATTGCCGGTAAAATACCGGATATGAGTCCGACTATAACGGACAAGCTCGTTCCTATTATAATATTGGAGAAGCTCAGTACAAATTCAAAATCGAGAATGTTCGTCAACAACATAGCCAATAACCATACTATCAACAACCCGATAGCGCCGCCAATCAAACAGAGAATAATGGCTTCAAATAAAAACTGGAATAAGATGAATTTATTTTTGGCGCCTAACGATTTTTGAATCCCAATTAAATTGGTTCTTTCCTTAACAGAAACAAACATGATGTTGGCAATTCCAAAACCGCCTACTAAAAAAGAAAAAAAGCTGATGATAATACCACCAATTCTCAAACTGCCCAAAAGACCGTCGATAACATCGGTTAAACCAGATAAAACACTAACAAAAAAGTTATCAATATCTCCTTGCTTTACGCCTCTGTAAGTTCGTAACTTTTGAGAAATATCACTTTTTAACGCTTCTATATCGGTTCCTTTTTCGGGTTTAATAACAACAACCGGTAAAGCTTGCGGATTGTTGTCGCCATAAATTCTTCTTAAAAAAGTGGCCGGTAAAAAAGCCGACGTATCATCACCTCCGCCTATTTCAATTGCTGAACTTCCTTTCTTTTTAGTTACACCGATAACCGTAAATTTCTGTCCGTACATTCTAACCGATTTGCCAATAGGACTAAATCCGTCGAATAAATTTTGAGCTATATCATACCCTAAAACCACTACTTGTTTACCGGAATAAGACTCGGCTTCGTTAAAAAAACGTCCTTCAGAAAACTCCATACGCTGAATGTCTACAAACTCAGATGTCACGACCACCATATTTACACTTTCTGAAGTTCTTGATTCAAAAGTGATATTTTGATTAGTGGTAAAATACTGAAAACAAGAGTTTTCTACATTTTTCATAGCCGTTTTCATGTACTGATACTCTTCAAAAGTAACATTGGGGAACTGCTCTCTTTTCCAACGCGGCACATCGGTTGGTCCAAAAGACATACTGGTTAAATACATGGTGTTTTTGTCTAAAGTACTCAAATCACTTTGGATTTTTTGATCTAAAGAGTCAACCGCAGCCAAAACCGCAATGATAGAAAAAATACCAATGGTTACTCCCAATAAAGAAAGCATGGTTCTTAGTTTGTTGTTTCGCAAGGCATTCATGGCAAAAGCAAAACTTTCTTTGAGCAGTCTTAAATAAAGTAACATAGGGTTGATTTATCTACGGGTAAATTTCCATAAAATTAATGGAAATCCCTATTATTTTTTGTTTCGATTTATTTGTGTCAAAAAACAACAGATTGTTACAAATCAAACTTGAATATTGCTTTTAAAAAAACTACTTTTGCGGTCTTATACTAAACAACTTTTTTACACTTACAACACAACACACATGAACACTACAAAAACAATCCAATCGGCATTAATCTCAGTCTTTTCCAAAGACGGTTTGGAGCCGATTGTTCGCAAATTACAGGAGCAAAATGTTACTATTTACTCTACCGGCGGAACCGAAGAGTTTATCAATCAACTCGGCATTCCTGTAGTTCCGGTGGAAGACGTAACCTCCTACCCTTCTATTTTAGGAGGTCGTGTGAAAACCTTACATCCTAAAGTATTTGGCGGTATTTTGAACCGTCAAGACAACGAAAGCGATGCACAACAAATGATTGATTACCAAATTCCACAAATTGATTTGGTGATAGTTGATTTGTATCCATTCGAA
The DNA here is from genome assembly GCF_044373165.1 of Flavobacterium sp. Lineage (GTDB taxonomy): Bacteria > Bacteroidota > Bacteroidia > Flavobacteriales > Flavobacteriaceae > Flavobacterium. The sequence goes on along the minus strand of NZ_JBILQL010000003.1, from coordinate 59,247 downwards.
AAAACAGTAGCTTCCGGTGCAGGTGAAGCTGACATCATAGAAAAAATTGATATTGGTGGCATTTCTTTAATTCGCGCTGCTGCCAAAAACTTTAAAGACACAGTAATTGTGGCTTCGGTAAATGAATACGGATTTTTATTCGATTTGTTGGACACACAAAACGGCACAACAACTTTAGAGCAAAGAAAAACGTTAGCAACCAAAGCTTTCAATGTTTCTTCACATTACGACGCTGCCATCTTCAATTATTTCAACAAAAATCATGAAGAAGCAGTTTTAAAAATCAGCGAACAAAAAGGTCAAGTGTTGCGTTACGGGGAAAATCCACACCAAAAAGGATTTTTCTTTGGCGATTTCGATGCTATGTTTACCAAATTACACGGTAAAGAATTGTCATACAACAATTTGTTAGATGTAGATGCCGCGGTGAATTTGATATTAGAATTCAAGGAAAACGAACCGACTTTCGCAATTTTGAAACACAATAATGCTTGTGGTTTAGCGACCAGAAACACTATGAAAGAAGCGTATTTGGCTGCTTTGGCTGGTGATCCGACTTCGGCTTTCGGTGGTGTATTGATTGCCAATGGAGCGATTGACGAAAGTACAGCCAACGAAATCAACAGCTTATTTTGCGAGGTGGTAATTGCGCCAAGTTTTGACGAGAAAGCCATAGCCATCCTTTCAGAAAAGAAAAACAGAATTATTTTAGTTTTAAAAGAAACCGCTTTACCGCAAACCAATGTGAGAACCTGTTTGAACGGTGTTTTGGTGCAAGAAAGAAACAACATCACAGACAATAAATCACAGCTAACTTACGTTACTAACACTAAGCCAACCGAGCAAGAAATAGCAGATTTGCTTTTTGCCTCAAAAATTTGCAAAAATACCAAGTCGAATACGATAGTGTTAGCAAAAAACAGTACATTAGTAGCATCGGGTACCGGACAAACCTCAAGAGTAGATGCTTTGAAACAAGCCATTGAAAAAGCCAATTCGTTTGGATTTGATTTGAACGGAGCCGTAATGGCCAGTGATGCTTTTTTCCCTTTTCCGGATTGTGTGGAAATTGCTCACAACTCAGGGATTACGGCAGTTATTCAGCCCGGAGGTTCTATAAAAGACGAGTTAAGCATTAATTTTTGCAACGAAAATAAAGTTGCAATGGTATTTACAGGAACACGTCATTTTAAACATTAATTTGTTTAACTTTGTGCGTTAAAATTTATATAAACATTTAAACCCTTAAAAGACTTATGGGATTTTTTGATTTCATGACCGAGGATATTGCCATTGACCTTGGTACAGCCAATACTCTGATAATTCATAACGACAAAGTTGTAATTGATAGCCCATCAATTGTAGCCCGTGATCGAATATCAGGCAAGATCATAGCCGTTGGAAAAGAAGCCAATATGATGCAAGGTAAAACCCATGAAAACATAAAAACCATACGTCCGTTGAAAGACGGGGTTATCGCCGATTTTGATGCTTCTGAAAAAATGATCAGTATGTTTATCAAAAGCATACCGGCTTTAAAGAAAAAAATGTTTACTCCGGCTTTGCGCATGGTGGTTTGTATTCCTTCCGGTATTACCGAAGTAGAAATGCGTGCGGTAAAAGAGTCGTGTGAACGCGTAAACGGTAAAGAAGTCTATTTGATTCACGAACCTATGGCTGCGGCGATTGGTATCGGTATCGACATTATGCAACCCAAAGGGAATATGATTGTAGATATCGGTGGTGGAACTACCGAAATTGCAGTAATTGCTTTGGGCGGTATTGTTTGTGATAAATCGGTTAAAATTGCCGGTGACGTTTTCACCAACGATATCGTATACTACATGAGAACCCAACACAATTTATTTGTGGGAGAAAGTACTGCCGAGAAAATCAAGATTACCATTGGAGCAGCAACTGACGATTTAGAAACACCACCGGATGATATGTCGGTACAAGGTCGTGACTTATTGACCGGTAAACCAAAACAAGTGGAAGTATCGTTTAGAGAAATTGCTAAAGCGCTGGACAAATCCATACAACGTATCGAAGATGCCATTATGGAAACCTTATCTCAAACACCACCGGAATTGGCTGCCGATATTTATAATACCGGTATTTATCTAGCTGGTGGAGGTTCGATGTTAAGAGGTTTGGACAAGCGTATATCTCAAAAAACAGATTTGCCGGTGTATATTGCTGAAGATCCGTTAAGAGCCGTTGTTCGCGGTACCGGAATGGCCCTTAAAAACATCCCGAAATTCAGAAGCATATTGATAAAGTAATGTTGGTTGTTAAAATACCCAACACTGAATACTGAACACTGAACCCTAGAAAAAGATGCAGCAAATATTTAATTTTATTTTAAAAAACAGTAATCGCTTACTGTTTTTGCTGCTTTTGGTCATATCGCTTTCGCTCACTATTCAGTCGCATTCTTATCACAAGAGCAAAATCATTAGCTCCGCTAATTTCTTTACCGGTGGCATTTATGAAAGAGTGAACAACATAAACGAATACTTCAGTTTAAAATCACAAAACGAAGAGTTGGCATTGGAAAATGCTCGTTTAAAATCGTTGTTGTTCAATCAAAAAGACACTACCAAACTTCCTGAAATTGATACTATCAAAGGCGTCAAAAAAACGGATATTATCGTTTCTAAAGTGATACGAAACTCTTACAGTGTTTTTGAAAACTATCTTACCATTAATAACGGTTCGGCATCTGGAATCAAACGCAATATGGGTGTTATTAATAGTGCGGGGATTGTAGGTATAGTGGATAAAACCTCAAAAAATTATGCGACAATTATCAGCATTTTAAATGTGAAATCGCAAATCAATGCCAAAATCAAAAAGTCAAATCATTTCGGCTCTTTGGTTTGGAACGGAAAAAGCACCGGATTTGTTCAATTGATTGATGTTCCGAGATTGGCCGGCGTGAGAAAAGGTGATACCATCGTAACCGGTGGACAATCTATTATTTTTCCGGAAAATATTGGTATCGGAACCATTGAAAAAGTCTATATTGATGATGTAACCAACTATTACACCTTAGACATTAAGTTGTTCAACGACATGACTAACCTCGGCCATGTTTATATCATCAAAAACAAAGACTCCGATGAGATTACCCATTTAGAAAATCAAACTAAAAAAGATGAATAGTGCTTTACTCGGAAATATTGCTCGCTTCATTTTGTTGCTTTTTGCACAAGTGTTGATTTTTAACCGAATTGATTTATTTGGGTTCATTAATCCGTTTCCTTATATCCTGTTTATTATTCTTTTTCCGGTAAACGGAAACAAGACCGGACTTTTAGCAGCGAGTTTCTTCCTAGGTATATTGATGGATATGTTTTGTAATTCGGGAGGCGTTCATGCCGCGGCATGTATTACTTTAGCCTACTTCAGACCGGCAATTTTTAAATTTTCGTTCGGATTAAGTTATGAATACCAAACCGTAAAACTCAATGACGTCATTACGCCGGAACGTTTTTCGTTTTTATTGATTGCTGTAGTTTTGCACCATTCAATTATGTTTTTACTTGAAGTATTCAAGTTAAGCTTCTTGTGGGAAATATTACTTCGTACTTTTTTGAGTACTATCTTTACCCTTATCACTTGTATTATTATAATTTACATTATAAAGCCCAGTAAGCGATGAGAAAAGTTTTATTGCCTACCATCATTTTAGTGGGAACCTTTTTATTGGCACTGCGATTATTTTATTTACAGGTAATTGATGACTCGCTAAAATTAAAATCCGATAACAACGCCATCAAAATTAAGTATGAGTATCCGGAAAGGGGTTATGTGTATGACCGAAACGGAAAACTGTTGGTAGCCAATCAGCCATCTTACGATATTATGGTAATCCCGAAAGATGTTAAGGATATTGACACTACTGAGTTTTGTAAACTACTCAATATTACCAAAGAAGACTTTCTGAAAAAAATTGCCAAAGCCAAAGTTTACAGTCCGCGTTTGCCTTCTTTATTTTTAGCACAACTGAACAAGAAAGAATACGCCGCTTTTCAAGAAGTACAGCGAAACTTTAGTGGTTTCTACATTCAGAAACGTTCTCTCCGTGATTATCAGGTAGCTTTTGGCGCTAACATCTTTGGTTTTATTACACAAGTCAACGAAAGTATCATCGAAAAAAACAAGTATTACAAAAGCGGTGATTTAATTGGTAAACAAGGAGTTGAAGAAAGTTATGAAGAAATTCTTCGAGGTATTAAAGGCGTAAAATACATTCAACGCGACAAATACAACAGAGAAATTGGCTCTTACAAAGAAGGTCGATTTGACACTATTGCAGAGCAAGGAAAAGACATTAACCTGACCATTGATGCCGTTTTACAACAATATGGTGAGGAATTAATGATTAACAAACGCGGCGGCATAGTGGCTCTAGAACCCAAAACCGGAGAAATACTGGCTTTGGTAACCGCGCCTTCTTATGATCCTGCAATCTTGGTTGGCAGACAGCGGTCTAAGAATTACACGATGTTGTACCACGATTCGATTGCAAAACCTTTGTATGACCGTGGATTATTAGCTCAATATCCACCGGGTTCGCCATTTAAAATTCTTACGGGATTGATTGCTTTACAAGAAGGAGCCATTGATTTGAATACTTCTGTAGTTTGTAATCACGGTTTTAGTTTTGCCCCGGGAAGATTTATGAGATGTCACTGTCATGGTGGTGTGGTTCAATTGCATCGCGGTATTTATGAATCTTGTAATACTTTCTTTTCTACTTCTTACATGCGTACTTTAGACAAGTTCGGCAATGCTTCTGTTGGTGTTGATGTTTGGAGTAAACACTTGAAAACATTTGGTTTGGGAGAATTTATGGGTTACGATTTACCAACCGGAAGAAGAGGAAATATCCCAAATTCTAAAACTTATAAAAAGATCTATCCGGGTTGGCGTTGGAGTAGCAAAACGATAGTCTCAAATGCTATCGGGCAAGGTGAAGTATTGATGACGCCTATTCAATTGGCCAACATGATGGCTACAGTAGCCAATAGAGGTTACTATTATACACCTCACATCATAAAAAAAATCAAAGGTGAAGTCATCGATAAAAAGTTCAGAACAAAACACGTAGCTACTGTAGACAAAGAACATTTTGAAACGATGGTAAGCGGATTGTTTGATGTTTATAATTTTGGTACCGCCAGCGGATTAAAAGTTGAAGGCATTGAGATTTGCGGTAAGACAGGAACTGCGGAAAACTTTACTATTATAGACGGCAAAAGAGTTCAGTTGAAAGACCACTCTATATTTGTGGCTTTTGCTCCCAAAGACAATCCGAAAATTGCGATTGCTATTCTAGTAGAAAATGGTGGTTATGGAGCCACAATAGCCGGACCAATTGCCAGTTTAATGATTGAAAAATACATCAGAGGGAAAATCACTCGCAAAGATTTAGAAACGAGAATATTGGCTCGCGACTTACAACCGGAATACAATCGATATATTAAAAATCCGGTTAGAGATACTTTAATCAATGTTACCAAGACCAATACACTTTTAAAACCTACTGCCAAAGACAGCAGTGCAGGCCAAAAGAGTACCGCCTCACAAGGATAATTTCAGCTTATGAAAAATCAAAGTGTTACAAATAATTTAGATTGGATTAGTGTAGTAATCTACTTGGCATTAGTGATATTGGGTTGGCTGAACATTTACTCATCTTCCCTATCATCTATTGAAGGAGAAACTTCTATTTTTGATTTCAGTCAGATTTACGGAAAGCAGTTTTTATTCATCTTGTTCTCACTGCCAATCATATTTATAGTGTTGTCGGTAGATGCCAAGTTTTACGAAAAATATTCCAGTATCATCTTTGCGGTATCATTGCTATCGTTAATCGGACTTTTTGCCTTTGGAAAAACCATTGCCGGACAGCGATGTTGGTATGGCATCGGAAGTTTTACATTGCAACCTTCAGAGTTTGCCAAGGCCGCCACTTCATTGGCTTTAGCTAAATATTTAAGTGATGTTCAGGTCAATTTAAAAGATTTGAATCGGCAAATTCAAGCCATGGTCATCATCTTTCTGCCGATTTTATTGATTTTACCTCAACCCGATCCCGGAAGTGCTTTAATCTATAGTGCCTTTATTTTGGTTTTATATCGCGAAGGTTTGCCTTCATGGTACTTATGGACAGGATTTATCGCCATAATTTTATTTATATTGGCCTTACTCTTGAAGCCACTGGTGATTATCGGAATTGCATTAGCTATTATTTTGTTTATTTATTATCGCAGCCGCATTATCAATAGAAATTGGATCTTAAGCGCTATTATCTTAGTGGGTATTTCGGGCTTTGTATTCTCGGTTGATTATGTTTTCGAAAATGTGTTCAAGCAACACCACCGCGACCGTTTCAATATTTTACTGGGTAAAGAAGTAGACATGAAAGGCGTTGGATACAACACTAATCAATCGGAAATTGCCATTGGTTCCGGCGGATGGTTTGGTAAAGGCTATTTAGAAGGCACACAAACCAAAGGCGGATTTGTACCCGAACAACATACCGATTATATTTTTACCACTGTTGGTGAGGAATGGGGTTTTATAGGCTCCTTGTTTGTTATTGCCTTATTTGTGATACTAATTGTTCGAGTTATTTATTTAGCAGAGCGACAGAAAACCAAATTCAGTCGGGTTTACGGCTATTGTGTAGCATCCATATTGTTTATCCATTTCTTTGTGAATATCGCCATGGTTGTAGGTGTATTTCCTACCATTGGCGTTCCGTTGCCATTCTTCTCATATGGTGGTTCGGGTTTGTGGGGTTTTACCATTTTGCTTTTTATTTTCTTAAAAATGGATGCTAATAAAGTAAATGAATGGTAAAAGCGGAATAGTTTTTGTAAATTTGAGATTACACTAAATAATACTCATTATGAAAACAAAATTGCCCTTAACGTTTTTGTTGCTTTTAGGAAGTTATTCACTGTCGGCACAAGCAGTAAAAGACACCCTTTCAAAAACAACTGATTCAATCGCGTTAAAACAAATTGAACTGCAAAAAGTAGCCCAAGAAAAAACGTTAACCCCTGAAGAAGCTGCTGCTATAAAAAAAGCTGCGGATCAAAAACAGAAACAAGCAGAGAAAATGAAAGCCGATGCTGAGAAGCAAGCTCAAAAGCTCGAAAAAGAACAGCGCAAACTGGAAAAAGAACAAAAGCGCTTTGAAAAAGAGCAAAAGAAAATTGCTTCCGCCGAAAAGTCGCTGATAAAATCAAAAGAAAAACTGGTTAAAGAGCGAAACAAACTCGAAAAAATGCAAACTAAACTGGAAAAAAGCAAACGAAAAGGCAAACTTTCCGACATTGAGATTGAAAAAGAAAACATCGAAATCAGTAAGCAACAAATTAAACTAAAAGAGATTCAAGAAGACATTGACAAAGCAGAAAAGAAAGTCAATAAACTGAGAAACTAATAAAAAAAGCCACCAAATAAAATTGGTGGCTTTTTCATTTTATGATCAAGAATTAAGATTTAATAACTACCTTTTCTTTCTTTAATTTATTGGAAAGCCCTTTACTGTTTTCCATTTGTAAATCGTTTAAGATGTGAATAGCTTCTTCTATGTAAATATCTTTAGACAAGCCTTCATGCCATCTTTCACGCTTTTCTTTCAACACATTATCCTTATTCATGGCTTCTAACTCATACGGAAGCGAATTGAAAACAAACTCGTTTTTGTAATCGGCTATTGGTTTGTACTTTTTGTTCTTTTCTTCTAAAGCTTTTTGCTCAGCTTTAAATTTATCAATATTTAAACTGAAGACGTTTTCTTTATTTCTTTCGTCTAACCATTTGGCATTGTCATCAATCAATTGCAGCTGAGAATTGGCTTGCATGCGCGCTTTGCTCTTTTTAATGGCTTGCTCAAAATTGTTTTGTTTGTCCCAAATGGTATAATTAGCAGGGTCAATTTTATCCCAAGGCATGGCGTTTTCAATATCGCGCTCACCCATTTTCAAATAAGCATATTTGTCTGGAATGGCAATATCGCTTTTTACACCTTCCAACTGAGTAGAACCACCATTGATACGGTAGAATTTTTGAGTCGTTGTTTTCAAAGCCCCTAAATCGCCATAAGTACTGCCACGAACAAACTGATTCAAATCGATTACATTCTGAACGGTTCCTTTGCCATAAGATTGCTTACTTCCAATAACCACACCGCGTTTGTAATCCTGTATGGCGGCCGCTAAAATTTCGGAAGCCGAAGCAGAAAACTCATTAATCATAACCACCAACGGTCCGTCCCATTGTACTTTTGAATCACGGTCGTATAATACTTCTTTCTTACCAGCAGCCGACTTGATTTGTACTATCGGACCTTGCTCAATAAACAATCCGGCAATATCGACAACGGTTTTTAAAGAACCACCGCCATTATCTCTTACATCCATTACAATTCCTTGTACACCTTCATTTTTCAAACGCTCTACTTCGATAGCCACATCTTTGGCAGCATCTCGGCTATTTTGGTCTTCAAAATCGATGTAAAATTTAGGCAAATAGATAATCCCGTATTTATAACCATCTTTTTCAACCACACTCGATTTAACATAGGTTTCTTCTATCTCTACCTCATCTCTAATGATGGTGATGACCTTGATGGTTCCGTCTTGCTTTTTAACGGTCAATCGAACTTCAGTTCCTTTTGGCCCTTTGATTTTCTTAACCACATCATCCAAACGCATGCCCACTACATCAACCGGTTCGCCATTGGCTTGCGCAACTTTTAAAATGATATCACCCGATTCTAATTCTTTTCCTCTCCAAGCCGGACCACCTGAAATCAATTCAGAGATTTCAGTAAAATCGTTTTTCTTTTGCAAGCGAGCACCGATACCTTCCAATTTCCCACTCATACTCAAATCGAAACGCTCTTTTTCATTAGGCGCAAAATAAGAAGTATGCGGATCAAATCGGGATGAAATCGCATTGATATAAATAGAGAACCAATCATTTCGGTCTAAATCTTTAATGAAATTGAAATTGTCGTTTAAAGAATTTAAGGTCGACTCTCTGGATTCTTTCTCCATTTGCTCGAAAGACTTAGGCGTTTCATTTTTACCTGCCTCAGTATTTTTCTTTTTGTCTTCTTCTAACTTTTGTTTTTCAACTAAAGTGGATAAGGCAGAAAGTTTTACTTGCAAGCGCCATCTTTCTTTCAGTTCTTTGGTCGATTTGCAATAAGGTATTTTTTCATAATCAGCATTGAATGTTTCATCAGCTTTATAATCAAAAGGTTTGGCTAAAACATCTTTGTAGTAACTTTTACTTTCATCCATTCGTTGCATTAAACGGGTATAAGTGAGGTCGAAAAACGACAAATCTTTATTTAGAATTTGGTCGTCGATTTGCGTTTCATAGTTAGCAAACTCATCGATATCCGATTGCAAAAAGAAGCGCTTAGAAGGATCTAAAGCATTCAAATAATCTTTGTAAACCCCTTTAGAAAAATTGTCGTCAATGGCGGCCGGACTGTAATGTCCTTTTTCAATAACAAAAGTCAACAGTTCAATTAACAACTTATCTTTCTCCGGATCAGATTCTTTTTTACTTGGAAATAAACTAAATCCCAACAAGGCTACTGATAGTGCAAGAACTACCAATAGTATTTTATAATTTCTTTTCATAAACTGCATTATAACGTTCATTAATTATTTTTCTAAATTAAACAAAAAACCATGCCAAGAGTTTTCAATCAGACTAAATTTTTGTTAAAAAGCACTTTTTGGTTTGATGACTTTGTCAATTGCTTCAAAGTTATAAAAAAATGTAGCGCTGTAAAGCCTCAAATTGGTTAATTTTGTATGTTCAGTTTGACGCTTATTAGCCAAACTTTGTTACAAAAAAATTCAAAAGATGATTCAAAAACCTACTATATTAGTCACCAACGATGACGGCATCAATGCTCCGGGAATCAGGGCTTTAATTGCTGTTATGGCCGAAATCGGAGATGTTATTGTTGTGGCACCCGACAGTCCGCAAAGTGCTATGGGACATGCCATCACAATTAACAATACCTTGTATTTGAATAAAATTTCAGCTGAAAATGCTATTGTAACCGAATACGCTTGCTCCGGCACACCGGTTGATTGTGTCAAATTGGCGGTGAATGAAATTTTGAAAAAGAAACCCGATTTGTGTGTTTCCGGGGTGAATCACGGTTCGAATTCGTCGATAAATGTGATTTATTCAGGCACCATGAGTGCGGCTGTAGAAGCCGGAATTGAGGGAATTCCAGCCATTGGCTTTTCATTGTTAGATTACAGTTGGAATGCCGACTTTGAAACCATCAAACCTTTTATCAAAAAAATTGCTTTAGAAGTTTTGTATAAAAAATTACCGGAAGGCACGGTTTTGAATGTCAACTTTCCGAAACTTCAATACGAACACATCAAAGGCATTAAAATTTGCCGTCAGGCGAAAGCCATTTGGATGGAGAAATTTGACAAAAGACAAACCCCTTACGGCAAAGATTATTATTGGTTGACCGGCGAATTCATTAATCAGGACAAAGGCGAAGACACCGATGAATGGGCTTTGGCTCATGGATACATTTCGGTAGTTCCGGTACAGTTTGATTTGACTGCACATCATGCCATTCAACAATTAAACACTTGGGATTTATAACCTTTTGGCAACAACAATAAAAAAATGCAATAACGAAAGCTTATGAAATATTACATCATAGCCGGCGAAGCTTCGGGTGACTTACACGGTTCCAATTTAATGAAAGCACTGTATCAGGAAGATGCTTCGGCTGACATTCGTTTTTGGGGTGGTGATTTAATGCAAAGTGTAGGCGGTACTTTGGTCAAACATTATCGCGATTTGGCTTTTATGGGATTTGCCGAAGTAGTGATGAACTTGAAAACCATTTTGAACAATATTAGCTTTTGCAAAAATGATATTGAAAAGTTCCATCCCGATGTCATTATTTTTATCGATTATCCCGGATTTAATATGCGCATCGCTCAATGGGCGAAAAAACGCGGTATTAAAACCCATTACTATATTGCTCCTCAGATTTGGGCTTGGAAAGAAAACCGAATCAAAGCCGTTAAAAGAGATTTTGACAAACTTTTTGTGATTTTACCGTTTGAGAAAGATTTTTTTGAAAAGAAACATCATTTTCCGGTAGACTTTGTTGGGCATCCTTTAATTGATGCCATTCAAAACCGAAAACCAACAGATGAAAATGAATTCCGAAAAGAATACCAGTTAGACGAAAGACCCATTATTGCTTTATTGCCGGGAAGTAGGAAACAGGAAATTGCCAAAATGCTCAGCGTGATGCTCAGTGTGGTGGATGATTTTCCTGCTTATCAATTTGTAATTGCAGGAGCGCCTAGTCAGGAATACAGTTTTTACCAACAGTTTTTATCCCAAAAAAATGTAAAGTTCATTTCGAATAAGACTTATGATTTATTGAGTGTGGCCAGAGCAGCTTTGGTGACTTCAGGCACTGCAACTTTAGAAACAGCCTTATTCAAAGTTCCTGAAGTGGTATGTTATAAAGGAAGTTGGATTTCCTATCAGATAGCGAAACGTATCATTACTTTGAAATATATTTCTCTGGTCAATTTAATCATGGATGAAGAAGTGGTAACTGAGTTAATACAAGAAAAATTCAATACTGAAAACTTGAAAAAGGAGTTGGAGAAACTCTTAGACGAAAGTCATCGAAAATCACTTTTAGAAAAATACCATCTATTGGAAAACAAACTCGGCGGCATAGGTGCGAGTAGCAAAACTGCTAAATTTATTATAAATGATTTAAAGTAGTTTTGATTCCAATACCTAATTTTTAACTTTGCAAAAAAGTTTTCTTTATCAAAAAACACCTTTACATATTGTTCTTTTTCACGCTGCTTATCGCTTGTAAACCGGCGGCTACTATAGTGACTTCTAAAGAAGTTGCCGTAAAAAAAGGGCTGTATACCGAACCTAAACTGGTTACCACAACTGAGGCTAAAAGTCAGGAAAAGAAAAAGAAAAACACCAATACTGTGGTTGCTTCTAAATCTGCGGCACCTTCTACCGTGATCAAAAAAGCAGGCATTGACCCTCAGAACGAACTTGATATTTTTATTGATAATGAAGACACCAGCTATTTAGTCAAGCAGTTAATCAACAGCGCTTCAGATAATTTAGGCGTTGGTTATCGTGGTGGCGGAACCACTAAAGACGGGTTTGATTGCTCGGGTTTGATTTATTCAACCTTTAAAAAATTCGACATTACTTTACCACGCTCTTCTCACCAAATGGCCACTATTGGTACTAAAATAGATTTGAAAAGTGCTAAAAAAGGTGACTTGATTTTCTTTATCAATCGAGGACAAAGAAGAATCAATCACGTAGGTATGGTGGTTGAAGTTACTGACGAAGAAGTCAAATTTATCCACTCCTCTACCCAAAGCGGCGTAATCATCTCTTCCACCAAAGAACCTTATTATAATAGAACTTTCGTACAAATTAATAGGGTTTTATAATAATTTTCTTGTAAGAAAAAGATTTATCATGTAATTTAGTAGCATGAAAATCTTACAATTTCCATTAACCCGTATTTGCCTTTTCTTTGTTTTGGGATTGGTCTTGTATCAAAAAGGCTTCCATCCCAAACCAACGGCTCTTTATTTTTTGCTCTTCATCGGACTGGGTTTGATGATGCTTTTGCATTACCATCAGAAAAAAAGTAGCGCCCAAATTGGTTTCGGATTGATAGTTTCAGTCATCGCAATAACCATCGGATTATCAACAGCGGCTTTTCATCAGGAGAACAAAAGCTTTTATCATTACACCCAACAAACCACAGATCAAGTTCCGTATAACTTTCGGTTAATAATTCATGAAAAATTAAAGAACACGCTCAAAAACGAAAGATACGTTGTGATTTTAGAGCGAATTGAAGACCAAAAAAGCGAAGGCAAACTTATCTTGAACATCCGACATTCTGATCAAAACAAAACTTTAGCTATTGGAAGTTGTGTGAATGTGGATGGCATACTATACAATAATAAACGGCCATTTAATCCGAACCAGTTTGATTATAGTAAGTACTTAGAAAACAAACAGATTTACGCCCAAGTTTACACCTCGTGGCCAAAGCTGAAAGTAATTAAAACCGAAAAAACTCTTTGGTCGAAATTTTCCAATTTCAGGACTACTATCATCGAAAATTTAAAACAGTCTAACTTTGATTCAAAAGAGTTAGCAGTCATGGTAGCTTTGTTACTTGGCCAACAGCAAGAAATTGACGCCGAAACTTTAAAAGACTATCAGTTGGCCGGAGCCGTTCACATCTTGTCAGTTTCCGGATTGCATGTGGGTTTCATCATGATCTTTATTGGTTTTCTTTTAAAGCCCATTCCAAATACCCTCAGGAACAGCTATTTTAAACTGCTGGTCATCATTTTGGCTTTGTGGAGTTACGGTATTTTGGCCGGTTTAGCTCCGTCAGTAGTGCGCTCGGTGACCATGTTTTCCTTTGTAGCCATAGGCCATCATTTGCGTCGCAGCGTCAATGTTTACCATACTCTTTTGGTTTCTATGTTGCTGATATTGCTTTGGAAACCTTCCTTTTTATTTGATGTTGGATTCCAATTGAGTTATTTGGCTTTATTTTTTATCCTTTGGATGCAACCTTTGTTAGCTGATTTTTGGCACCCTAAAAACAAAATCCTTCGGTACTTTTGGGACATCCTAACCGTTTCCTTTGCAGCTCAATTGGGCACTTTACCTTTAAGCCTTTACTATTTTCACCAATTCCCGGGTTTGTTTTTTGTGACAAACGTTGTAGTACTGCCATTATTGGGGATTATTATGGTGGTAGGCTTACTAGCAGTAATCATTGGATGCTTTGGGGTTGTTCCGCAATACCTGATTGTTCCGTTGGAAATGATGATTGCCTTGCAAAACAAATGCATTGAATGGGTGGCTTCATTAGACACGTTTGTTTTTAAAAATATTGGCTTTACCTATGAGATGCTTTGGGCGGCATATCTTATGATTATGTTATTTGTACTTTGGTTAGAAAAACCAACTTACAAAAAAGCCATGATGACTTTGATTGGAATGGTAATACTACAGTCCATTTTTATTCATAATAAATATAGCATAGAAACCAGTCAAGAAATGATTGTATTTCATTTGAAGAAAAACACTATGATTACCGAACGCAGGAATAGCAACTTAACCGTTTACGGAAACGACAGCCTGCAAAATTCGATAAAAGACAATCAGAATTTACAATCTTATTTGACTGCAAATTTTACTGAGCAAACAAAAACCAAATCTTTACAACATTTGTATTACTTCCATTCGAAAAAAATTCTTTTGATTGACAGTAGTATGATAACTTTTCCTGAGATTAAACCGGATATTCTTATTATAGTAAATTCTCCCAAAATCAATTTAGAAAGGTATATTTCAAAGTACAAGCCAAAACAAATTATAGCCGATGGTTCCAACTATAAAAGTTACATCCGGTTATGGAAAGCTACCTGCCATAAAGCCAAAATCCCTTTTCACAATACCGGTGAAAAGGGATTTTATAAGATTTAATTCGGTTTGAATTATGATTTTTTATTGCCCAAAATTTTATTAGCTCCCTCCAACCAAGCACTTGGCCCACCAGCTACATAACCGGTACTTCCTATTTGCTCTAAGTTTGTTTTGCCATCCTTTTTAGAAGCGTTTACAAACCATACCGTAGGATAACCACGAACGCCTAAGGCTTGTTGCAATTCCATGTTTTGTTTTACCAATTCCGGATTTTGCGGTGTTCTTCTTGGAAAATCTAATTCTACCAAAACTACATTGTCTTTGGCCCATTTGGCAAATTCAGGCGTTTTTAAAACCTCTTTTTGCAAACGAATACACCAACCACACCAATCACTTCCGGTGAAAAATAATAGCAAAGGCTTTTTCGTTTTTTTGGAAATCTCCATGGCTTTATTCATATCGGTTTGCCAAGTTAACTCTTGAGCATTTATCGTTAATGATCCTAAAACCAAGCATAATGTAAGGATTACTTTTTTCATTTTAAATTATTTTTTACAAATATATACAAAAACAATACCAAGTACTGTCGACTATTTTACATCTTGCATTAATTTTTTGACTAATGGTGAAATGGCTATTAGTAAGATTCCCGCGGCTAAGGCATAAATTGCCAATTGCTGATAACCCTCAGCATAAGTGTTTAATTTTTCTAAATTGGAGGCGTTTTCAGAAGCTTCAGCGATGTTGGCGCCCAACAATCCGGCAAAATACTGACCGTAAGCACTCGCCAAAAACCACATCCCCATAATTACAGCTTGTGTTTTTTGGGGTGATAGTTTGGTCATGGCTGACATACCGATCGGCGACAAACAAAGTTCTCCGAAGGTAATGATGAACCAGCCGAATGTGAAAATCCCCAATGAGGTTCTTCCATTAACATCGGCAAAGAATTTTGTGTAATAGAAAATCCAAAAACCAGCCGCTAAGAATATAAAGGCTAAACCAAATTTTATAACGGTGTTCGGTTCGATTTTTCTTTTGGCCATCCACAACCAAACCAAACCTACTAGTGCAGCAAATCCGATAACGAACAAAGAGTTGGCAGAATTATTCACCCCGTTAGGGCTGAGTTCTAAACCTAAAATTTCATTGTTCAAATTGTTGGCGGCAAACAAGCTTAAGGAACCTCCACTCTGCTCAAAAAAAGCCCAAAAGAAAATAGAGAAAATGATGAAAACCAAAGCCGCTAACAACTTTTTATTCTCGACTATGGAGAAGTTCTTCATTTCATAAAACAAATACAAAATCGAAGCCGGTCCTATAACCATCATGAAATAATCTGTATACTCTGTGTTGGCCACCATGATGATGATGATTGGTACAATGGCCAAAGAACCCACAAAAGTTAGTATTTCGTATAATTTTCTTTTCGACTGCTCTAAATTCATCAAAGGTGACAAACCTATATTTCCAAGGCTTTTTTGAGTTTGAGTAAAGGTTAGCAAACTGATAATCATTACTATTGCAGCAAATCCGAAACCTACATTCCATCTTAAATTTTCAGGAACTAAAGATTTCCAAAGTGACCCTTCGGCTACGGCAATACAAATGTATCCGCCAATTAAAGCCCCCAAATTTACACCCATGTAGAAGAAGGAAAATCCGGCATCTCTTCTGGGATCACCGTCTTTGTACAATTGTCCTACCATGGAAGAAATATTAGGTTTAAAAAAACCGGTCCCTACTATGGTAAAACCCAATCCGATAAAAAAGAAACTTTTAGGGTCTACGGCCAATATCACACTGCCGATAATCATTAAAATACCGCCCCAAAAAAGCGATTTCCTCAAGCCTAAAATTTTATCGGCAAACAACCCGCCAATAAATGTAAAGGCATACACCCAAGCTTGGGTTGCCCCATATTGCAAATTGGCTACTTTTTCATTCATGGCCAAATGCTGCACCATGAAAACAACCAACATCCCGCGCATGCCGTAGAAACAAAAGCGTTCCCACATTTCACTGAAGAACAAATACCAAAGTTGCTTTGGATACTTTCCTTTAAAATTTTGAATTTCCTCTATTGTTGTCATCTTAATTAATTCCTTTTTCTTTCATTACTTTATTCAACTGTTTCAGCAAAGCAAACATCAATAAGGTGGCAAACATCAACAAAGCAAAGTTGACCCAAAAGAAATTGGCTTTGTCATCATAAGTATCCCACAAACTGGCTAAAACGCCCGACATTTTATTCCCGATAGAAGTGGATAAAAACCAACCGCCCATCATTAAAGAAGTGATGTTTTTGGGAGAAAGTTTAGATACAACAGACAATCCCATCGGACTCAAAAATAACTCTCCAATAGTAATTACACCATAGTTGGCTACCAACCACCAAACCGAAACTTTCTCAGTCCCATTATTACCAATATGAACGGCAGCTACCATAACCAATACTGATAAAGCTGAGATTAATAGGCCGAAAGCAATTTTAGTTGGTGTACTCGGCTCTTTTTTTCTACTGCGCAAAAAGGTGAAAAAAGCCACTACCAACGGGGTTAAAATGATTACCCAACCCGGATTGATAGACTGACTCAAATTAGTGGCCCAAATACTGATTTTACTTCCCTCTTCGGGTTTCTTTTCCTCTTTTACATTTCTGAAATAAATGGGATAATCTACCACTTTTTTGACTTCGCCATTCTCTTTTTGAAGTCGGAATCCGGCGTCATACAATTCGGTTGTATCCTTTTTGTATTCGATTTCTTTGGCTAGTTTTAAACCATTGAAAACTGTTTGGGTTGTCCCGGTAATTTCTCTGTCGGTGTAACGGTCGGCCCAAGTATTTAGTGCGGAACCATTCAATTTGAATACAGCCCAAAATAAAATAACCACCGCAAAAATGGCTAATAAAGCACCTATAGGACGCTTGTCTTCCGTTTTGGCTTTGAAATACAAACTACCGTAGAAGAAAATTACCGGTATACAAGCAAAAATAAAGGCATCTGTACTGTCAGAACCAAAAATATAACTGTTCAAATTTGTCTCAGATTGCACACCTTTAATCAACCAGCCAATTACTCCAAAAATCACAGAAGGTAAAAGGATAAATAATACAATCTTATAGAAAGGCATGTCGCCTTCTTGTACGCCTTTTTTCTCTGTTTTATCACCATAATGTTTGGTTCCCATTAAGAAAACAATCACGCCTATAAACATCCCGACACCGGCAGCCATAAAGGCGTATTGCCAGCCCAGTAATATTTGTAACGCTGCTCCAAAGAAATTACAAATGAAAGCTCCTACGTTGATTCCCATATAGAAAATGTTGTAACCTTCATCTTTCTTATCCTTATATTGCTCGTCGTTGTAGAAATTCCCTAAAAGGGTAGAGATATTGGGTTTAAAGAATCCGTTACCCAGAATGACCAAAGTCATCGCTATATAAAGCATCGTTATATCATGAATTCCCATCAGCATATAACCCGTTCCCATCATCAATCCGCCGATTACAATTGACTTTTTATAGCCAAAATACCTATCGGCGACCAATCCACCAATAAAAGGAGTTAAGAAAACTAAGGCAATAAAAGTACCGTACAAATCGGACGCTTCTTTCTCGGTCATGGCAAATCCGGCCTCGACATCTTTAAGGTATAAGGTAAAAATACCGATCATTAAATAGTAACCGAATCGCTCCCACATTTCGGATAAAAACAAATAAGGCAGTGCTTTAGGATGACTTTTCCACATAATTTTTTCGATTTAAAAAAACAAACCTACAAGGATTACTTGTAGGTTTGAAAGATATAAAAATATTTTAATATGTAATACCTAAGTGATGCCGTTCATCATTTTCTTCAATCTTGGTGATAACAATGCCAATATAATGGCTGCAATACCACACAATACAACAAACACCATGAAAAACTCATACAAGTTGTGAATTTCAAAACCGGCAAATGTAGTGTTTTCAAGAGGCAATTGTTCTTTTTCAAACAAGGCAACTTGTTCCGGAGTCAAAGTGATTTTTTTATCCAAAACATCTTGTAAGTTGATGCCTAGTTTTTCTGCTTTGGCAAATTTATCACCCGTAGCAGGAATGATAGCTCCTAAGGAACCTGCTAAAGCGTAACCGGCCGCATTTGAGATAAAGAACACTCCGTACAATAAAGACGCAAATCTTTTTGGCGCCAATTTACCCACTAAAGACAATCCAATAGGTGACAAACAAAGTTCCCCTAAAGTTTGGATAAAGTACAATAACATTAACCATTTAATGGCCAATAACCCTGAATTCCCTAAATCTTTTACATTGTGTGCAATGATGAAATAACTCAATGCTATCAAGGCCAAACCTATGGCTTGTTTTAAAGGTGATACCGGCTCTTTTCCGTTGGCTCTGAGTTTGTCCCATAATAAACTGAAAGGCAAAGCCATCATCACCACAAAAATTCCGTTAAAAATTTGAACCATTGAAGGCGGCATGT
Organism: Flavobacterium sp.; assembly: GCF_044373165.1. GTDB lineage: Bacteria > Bacteroidota > Bacteroidia > Flavobacteriales > Flavobacteriaceae > Flavobacterium. Next base: position 40,201 of record NZ_JBILQL010000003.1, on the reverse strand, counting down.
TCCAACCGAAAATATTTCTGTCCGTTTGGTTATCTGCAATAAAGGTCAAAGACGAACCGGCTTGCTCAAAGGCTGCCCAGAAGAAAATAATAAAGAATGAAACTATGTAAATCACCCAAATTCTTTGTCTTTCAATTTTGGTCTCAGCTGAACTCATGATTAAATAAGCTAGTGAAATCCCGGCAGAATAAATAAACGGATAAATAATACCCTTAATCAACTGCCCCATTTCTACGGAAGTAAAACCAAATTCTCCCACCAAAATGTATCGGAAAACAAAAAACAAAGCCGCGAATAAAACGAAAGCAATACCGATTGATTTACCGGTGAATTGTGCTGTTTGTGTTTCTCCTTCTTCATAATCGTCTGCCGTATTATTTTTAGGCAAACCTCCAATTGGTCGACCTTCCGGAGTAACTACATATTTATTTTTCAACAAAAAGAAAGTAATTGTTCCGATAATCATGGCAATTGAAGCTGCCAAGAATCCCCATTTGAAAGCAAAAATATCACGAACCCCGGTTTCAGCATCCTTAACATCTCCAACCCACGGACAAATAAACTGCCCTAAAAAGGCGCCGATGTTAATTCCCATGTAGAAAATAGTAAAAGCGGAATCCAATTTATTTTTTTCTTGTTTTGGATACAAACTACCCACCATTGAAGAAATATTTGGTTTAAAGAAACCGTTTCCAAAGATGATAATAAACAAGGCTATCCACATGAACATTTTAGCACTACCCATACTGGAATCAAAGGTAGAAGCACTGATAAACAACAAAAACTGCCCGATGGCCATTAAAGTTCCACCCAACATAATGCTGTATCTGTTACCTATGTATTTGTCTGAGATGAATCCTCCCAAAAGTGGTGTTAAATAACAAAGCGCTAAAAATCCACCGTAAATAATAGCTGCATCTGCCTCTTTAATCAATAATGAATTCACCATGAATAAGGTCAGAATCGCTCGCATTCCGTAGAAGTTGAATCGTTCCCACATCTCGGTCCCGAATAGCACCCAAAGTCCTTTTGGATGGCCTGTTTTTACTGTAGTTTCACTCATAAAATTGGTTTTAGTTTATTGGTTGATTATAAATTTTCTTTGATGAAATTGGTCATTTTATTGTACAACTGGATTCGGGTTTTGCCTCCGTAAATCCCGTGGTTTTTGTCGGGATAAATGGCCCAGTCGAATTGTTTGTTGGCTTGTACCAAAGCTTCCACCATTTGCATAGTGTTTTGTACATGAACGTTATCGTCGGCGGTTCCGTGAATTAAAAGGAATTTACCTTTCAATTTACTCACATGATTAATAGGCGAATTATCATCGTATCCGCTTGCGTTCTCTTGAGGTGTTTGCATGTATCTTTCGGTATAAATACTGTCATAGAATCTCCAGTTCGTAACCGGAGCAACCGCAATAGCCATTTTGAAAACATCTGCACCTTTAAACAAACAATTGCTGCTCATAAATCCGCCATAAGACCAGCCAAAGATACCGATTCTGGTTTTATCCACATAGGCATAATTTCCGATGACTTTAGCGGCATCAATTTGGTCTTCTACTTCGTATTTTCCTAATTCTTTTTGGGTGCACTTTTTAAACTCAGCGCCTTTAAAACCGGTTCCTCTTCCATCCACACAAGCAACAATATAGCCTTGTTGCGACAACATCATGAACCAATAATCGTTGGCATTCAACCATTGATTGGCTACTTGCTGTGAACCGGGACCGGAATATTGAAACATGAAAACCGGATATTTTTTGGAAGTATCAAAATCTTTCGGTTTGATCATCCAGGCGTTTAACTTATGTCCTTTTTCGGTCGTTAATTCAAAAAACTCTTTAGCCGGCAAATCGTATTTCTTTACTTTTTCCGCTAAATTTTTATTGTCGATGATCGTTTGAATCAATTTGCCGTCTTTAGCATTGTTTAAGGTGTGAACGGTAGGCTGACTTACGCTGGAGTAAGCGTTGATAAAATATTGGAAATTAGGACTGAAAGTAGCATTGTTAGTTCCAATTTGACTGGACAACTTTACTTTATTTTTTCCGTCTAATCCAATTCGGTATACATCGCGAACAATGGAACCATTTTCCACCGATTGATAGAAAACCGTTTTCGTTTTTTCATCAAAACCATAGTAAGCGGTTACTTCCCATGGTCCTTTGGTAATTTGATTTTTTAACTTCCCGGCTTTGTCGTATAAATAAATGTGATTATAACCGTCTTTTTCGGAAGTCCAAATAAAACTGTTGTCTTTCAAAAAGGTAAGATTATCGGTTACATCCACATAAGCTTTGTCTTTTTCATTCAAAACTACCTTGGCTGTAGCGGTATTGCCATCCACAAACAACAAATCTAAATTGTCTTGATGACGGTTTAATACTTGTGCTGAAAGGATATTAGCATCGTTAGTCCATTTTAAACGGGCAATGTAGAAATCCTTATAATTATTCAAATTGACAGTTTTGGCAGCATTCGAAGCCAGGTCATAAATATGCAAAGAAACCAAAGCGTTTTTCTCTCCGGCTTTTGGGTATTTGAAAGTTTCTACAGTAGGATACAAGTCTTTTTTGAAAATATTCATCGAAAACTCCGGCACTTCGCTTTCATCGAAACGAATGTAAGCCAATTTTTTGCTGTCGGCACTCCAATCATAAGCTCTAACGAAGGCGAATTCTTCTTCATAAACCCAGTCGGTAATTCCGTTGATGATACTGTTTTTCTTGCCGTCGGTTGTCACTTGCGTTGTTTTTCCTGAAGCAATATCATAAATGTAAAGGTTGTTGGCTTTAGCAAAGCCAATTTTAGTTCCGTCAGGAGAAAAAGTTGGTTCCTGAACTTGTTCTAATACTTTGGTGAGTTTTTGAGTGGTTAAATTGAATAAAAAATAATCTGCCGTAAACGAATGGCGGAAAATCGGATTGGTATTATTAGCCAAAAGCAACTGTTTTTCGTCAGCGCTAAAAACAAAACTATCGATACCACTAGCTAATTCAGGGAATTTTTGGGTATCGATAATTGTATTTACTTTTTTAAGAGTGGCAAAGTCGTATAAGTCAATTTGCATGCTGCGCGTACTTCTGTCAAAGTTCAAAACAGCATACTGATTGGTGTTTTTCATAGCGAAAAGTTCTTCCATGTTTTCGGCTCTGAAGACACCACCGTAAATTTCTTCTACACTAATTTTTTGTTGAGCTACTGTTACCCAAGCGGATAATAGCAAAAGGACTAGAACTGATTTCGATTTCATTGTTATAATGACTGGTTAAAGATGTCAATTTTAGTGAAAATTTTACAATTGACCTCTTATTTTAATGTTAAATGCAATTTTGTGAAGCTTTTTTACTTGCAAAATTGCTGAAAACAAAAACCCCGATAATTTCTTATCGGGGTTTTAAAGTGGTATCTCCAGGAATCGAACCAGGGACACATGGATTTTCAGTCCATTGCTCTACCAACTGAGCTAAGATACCTTATTTTACTTTACACCGATGGCTATGCCTACTGTGTTGCGGGTGCAAATATAGAATGATTTTTAATTTATCCAAAACAAATAATAAAAAAAATCTATTCGTACCTTAGCCTCATTAAAAACCTTACCATGCTTTTAGCCATCGATGTTGGGAATACCCGAATTAAAAGCGCTGTCTTTGAACACAATACTCTTTTAGAAGTATTTTTTTTCGAACACCAAGAAGTTGTCGAAAAAATAAATTTTATTTTAAAACTATACCCTAAAACCGCAGTAGTAGTTGTTTCGTCGGTGGGACATTTGAATCCAAATACCTTCGATTACCTTAAAAACCATTTCAAGGTTTACTTCATTTCTCGACAGTGTAAATTCCCTTTTCAAAATTTATACAGTTCCCCTGAAACATTGGGAATAGACCGTATGGTTTTAGCCGCCGGAGCGGTTTTGCAATTTCCGGATCAAAACCGATTGATAATCGATGCGGGCACTTGCATTACATACGACTTTATTAATGAGCAAAACCAATATCTGGGTGGAGCGATTTCTCCTGGAATAAGGTTACGCTACGAATCGTTGCATCAATTTACTGCCAAACTGCCTTTACTGGATAAAAAACAACCTGAAAATCAAATCGGTAATTCCACCAACGAATCTATACATTCCGGTGTAGTAAATGGTATTGCACATGAAATTGACGGGTTTATCAATGAGTATCAGTCACAATACGCTAAATTTATCATAATTTTAACGGGAGGCGACGCAGATTTTTTGGCTAAACGATTAAAAAATACCATATTTGCCAATTCAAATTTTCTATTGGAAAGTTTGAACCAAACATTTCAATACAATCAAAATGATTAAAAAAATTGTAGTAAGTTTCAGCTTACTTTTTTCATTGACATCTTTAGCCCAAGAAGGAACCTCTTCTCCCTACTCTTTTTACGGAATAGGCGATATAAAATTTAAAGGTGCTGTAGATACACGTTCAATGGGTGGCTTAACTGTTTTTTCAGACAGTATCCATTTAAACCTTCAAAATCCGGCACATTTAGCCAGTTTAAAACTAACCTCATTTGCTGTTGGTAGTACTTATGCGACCACAAGACTTCAAACTGAAACCTCCGAAGGCAAAGCCCGAAGAACTTCTTTAGACTATTTGGCTGTTGGAATTCCGATTGGAAAATTCGGATTAGGTTTTGGTCTTATGCCCTATTCCTCTGTTGGTTACAAAATTCAAACCCTTACGGATGATGAAACGCCCATTTTTTCAAGACACGTTGGTATTGGTGGCGTAAACAAAGTTTTTGCCGGTCTTGGTTATAAAATGACCAAAAGCCTTACTATTGGTGCCAATGCTCAATATAATTTTGGTACCATTGAAACAACAGGTTTAAGATACCTAGAAAATGTTCAATATGGTACTCGTGAAAATAATTTTTCAGACGTACAAGGATTTAATGTTGACTTTGGATTGGCCTATCAAACAAAATTGACTCAAAAATTATCTTTTTTCAGTAGCTTAATATACACACCCGAATCAGAATTAAGGTTAAACAATTCGAGAAGCATTGAACTGATTCAATTTTTAAATTCCGGATCAGTTAGTGTTGTCCAATCTGAGGACATAGAAGTTAATGACACAAAAATAAAAATGCCTTCAAAATTTACATTAGGAAGTGGCATTGGGCAATTAAAAAAATGGATGTTAGGCGGAGAAGTTACTCTCATTAACAATAGTGTAGTTACAAACCGATTCACAGATATCGAAGAGGCTACTTTTGAAAACTCAACTCGTTATGTACTCGGTGGTTATTTTATTCCTAATTACAATTCTTTCTCAGGATATCATAAAAAGATTGTTTACCGTGCCGGTTTGAGATACGAAAATACCGGTTTGGTATTGCAAAATAAATCCATTACTGATGCAGCTATGAATTTAGGATTCGGGTTGCCTTTGGGCGGTACCTTTTCGAACATCAACATCAATTTTGAGTACGGTAAACGCGGTACAACTTATTATAATTTAGTAGAAGAAAACTACTTCAACATCAGTGTTGGTTTATCCTTTAGCGATAAATGGTTTATAAAACGTAAATTTGACTAAATTCTTGTCTTTATGAAAGCACTTTTTTCTTTTTTGAGTCTATTGGTTTTAACAATATGCCAAGCGCAAAAGTACGATTGTGCAACCAAAGCAAAAGAATATCAAGAGCTTCTCAAAGCCAAAGATTTTGGTGCTTCCTATGATGTTTGGTCTGAAGTCAGTAAAAAATGTCCCAAAGAAAGTGACGCTTTATATACCGATGGATTGACCATTTTACAATACAAAATTGACAATGCAGCTAATCAAGAAAACAAAGAAAAGTTAGTCAGAGAAGTATTGAACCTTTACGATCAATTTTACAAAAATTTTCCCAATGCAATTCCGGCTTATGAAGTTAACAAAGCCATGGCTTTGCACAACAATCAAATAGATTCCAAAAGCGAAATACTGCTTTTGATGGAAAGTGGATTTGCCAAAGCGGCTAAAGAGGTTAAAGATGCCAATGCCATCTATACCTTTTTTAGCATGTGCTACGAAAAACACAAAGCAGGTGACGCAAAATACAATGCTGATACTACTTTAGACAGGTATACTTTAGTTAATTCATTATTGACAGAACTTCAAAATGCTGAAGTCGAAAACACCAATGATTACAAAACTGCGCAACGCGGCATTAATGCATTGGCAAAAGATTTGGTAAGTTGTGACAATTTGGAGGCTTATTTTGATAAAAATTACAACGCCAACAAAGACAATACAACTTGGCTAACTACTGCACTGACCAATATGTCTGCTAAGTGTAGTGCTAAGCCGATTTTTAACACCATGGCAGAAAAATTGCACGCTTTAAAAGTCACTTCTAAGTCAGCTTACTTTATGGCATTAGCCTCCTTGAAACAAAGAAAGTTTGAAGAATCAGTACAATTTTACAACCAAGCAGCCGATTTAGAAACCAATCCACTTGAAAAGGCAAAAATCTACTTTACTTTGGGAACCGGTTTATTGGCGAATGACATGCCTAAGTCGAGAGAAACCTTAAACAAAGCATTACAATTCGACCCGAAAATGGGAAGAGCACACCTTTTCATCGCGCAACTCTATTCCTACAGTGCTGAAGAATGCGGTAAAACAGATTTTGAAAAGAAAGCTGTATTTACCTTAGCTGCTCAAACCGCCAAAAAAGCAGCCCTTGCCGACCCTAAATTAAAAGCCGCAGCTGATAAAATGGCGGAAGATTTTGCCCCTCAAGCATTGACAGCTGCTGATATCAGCCAAGAAAAAATGAATGGCAAAGCGCTAACCATAGGCTGTTGGATTAATGAAACCATTACTTTTCCGTCCAAATAATGCCTGTGTTTTTAAGAAATAGTCTTCTACTGATTGCTGTCCTTTTTTGCCTCCTGATTGTTTCTTGCGAAGGCAATTTTAAAGAAGTGCAAAAAATGGGCGTGTCCGAATTTACACCAAGCGGAGATGCGGATTCTATCAATTTAAAGTATACTGATTCCGGACGAATCACGGCCAATTTAATCAGTCCGAAAATGCTTGATTATGCTACTGTTGAATACCCGTTCACTGAATTTCCTAATGGGATGCATTTGACATTGTTTGACAAAAACGGCAAGCAAACATACATTGATGCCAAATATGCTATTTCGCACAAAACCACCAATATCATTGATTTGCAAGGCGATGTTAAAATCTCCAACCAAAACGGTGAACTTTTGGAAACCGAGCAATTGTATTACGATCAAAAAAACGAATGGTTTTTTACCGAAAAAAAGTTTAAATTTACTTCACCAAAAGGTGTTTCTTACGGAGAAGGAATCGACTTTAGCAAAGACTTTAAAAAAGTAAACTCACAAAAAATATCCGGACAAGTCCAATCAGAATAGTTATGAATTATCTAAAATTTACACAATACGCCTATTTAATTGCTGCTGTTTTATTTGCAGTTGAAGCTTTCACTCAATACCAAGCCGGAGAAACAAACAAAGCCATTATAATGGCAATCTTTACTTTTGTTGGCGTTTTTATGTTTTTCTTCCGAAGAAATTACGCCAAGAAATTTGCCGAACGCAACAAAAAATCATAGTCCATGGAGGTCGGAATCATCATTGTATGCTTGATCCTTTCCGCCTTTTTTTCCGGTATGGAAATCGCTTTTGTTTCTGCCAACAAAATTTATCTGGAAATAGAAAAAAAGCAAGATGACTTTATTTCAAAAATCCTGACCAAACTCACCGAAAAACCTTCAAAGTTCATCGCTACTATGTTGGTGGGCAACAATATTGCTCTGGTAATCTACGGATTCTTTACGGGTGATTTATTAATGCGTTGGTTTGAAAACTTAGGCTTACAACTTACCGACTTATCCAATTTATTACTGCAAACTTTGGTGTCAACTCTTATAGTGTTAATCACATCAGAGTTTCTGCCAAAAGTTTTTTTTCAGATCTACGCCAACAGTTTTCTAAAGTTTTTTGCGGTTCCTGCCTATTTCTTTTATTGGCTGTTTTACTATATTTCATCTTTTATCATTTGGATATCTGATTATATACTAAAACATTTTTTTAAAACCGACGGTGATCAAATCACGCTTTCTTTCAGCAAGATAGAATTAGGCAATTACATCTCGGAACAAATGAATGCTGTAGACGATCACGAATCAGTTGACTCTGAAATTCAAATTTTTCAAAATGCATTAGAATTTTCAGGCGTTAAAGCACGCGATATCATGACACCTCGCACCGAATTAGTAGCCGTAGACCTTTACAGTTCCGTGGCTGATTTACGTCAGCTTTTTATCGAAACAGGTTATTCTAAAATATTGGTTTATCTTAACACCCTTGATGACATTGTTGGTTATGTCCATTCTTTCGAACTTTTCAAAAAACCAAGAAGCGTCAAGTCAATTATGATTCCGGTGGAGTTTGTTCCTGAAACCATCTTCATTAAGGATGTGATGAACCTGCTTACCAAAAAGCGAAAAAGTGTTGCTGTAGTTTTAGATGAATATGGCGGAACTTCCGGTATCATTACCATGGAAGACATTGTAGAAGAACTTTTTGGGGAAATTGAAGATGAACATGATTCCGACGAGGCATTGACAGAAAAGCAAATCGACCAGAACACTTATTTGTTCTCAACAAGACTTGAGGTTGCTTATCTTAATGAGACCTATAAATTAAATATTCCCGAAAGTGATTCGTACGGTACTTTAGGTGGATTTATTGTTGATTTTTCCAAAGAAATCCCTCAAAAAGGGGAACAAATTTCCATTGAAAATTTTCAATTCACTATAGAAGAAGCTACAAATAAGAAAATCGAATTGGTCAAATTAGCAGTATTGGATTGATTTATGTAAAAAAATTAAAAAATAGTTGAAATTATAACTTGGTCATTGTTATTATTTCACAGATAATTGTATTTTCGCAAACTGAAATAAAATTTAACAAGAATAAAAATGGCAGTTTTATCAAAAATTAGAAATCGCTCAGGATTACTTTTATTGGCAATTGGATTTGCGTTATTCGCATTTATTATAGGGGAAGCAATTCAAAGTGGCGGATTTAACAGACAACCGAGAGAAGTTGGAAGTGTAAATGGAAAAGATATTGCTTATGAAGACTTCAGACTCAAAGTAGCTAACCTTGAAAAAAACAATCAAAACGGTCAACCGATGAGTGCTATCCAAGCTTCAAACCAAATTTGGAATCAAGAAGTAAGCATTGCGTTACTTTCTGCTGAATTTGAAAAACTTGGTTTGCGTGTGGGTAAAAAGCACATTATGGAAGTATTCAAAGCAGATCCGAATATCGGACAAAACCCTGCATTTCAAAATGCAGCCGGAAAGTTTGATGAGAAAAAATTCGAAGATTATTTCAAAGCCAATCCGGAAGGAATGAATGCTTTTAAAGAAAGAGAGAAAAATGCTGAATTGAATGCAAAATATCAAATTTACAACACTTTGGTTAAAGGTGCTTTGTTCACCACAAATGCAGAAGGTAAATTCAAATACGAAGCAGAAATGAATAAAGTTTCCTTTGACTTCGTAACAGTTCCTTACTCTTCTATCAAAGACAGCGATGTTAAAATCACTGATGAAGAGATTGTGGCTTACATGAAAACCAAAGAAAAGAAATTCAAAGCCGAAGAGTCACGCGAAATTGAATACGTTTTAATTGAAGACAAACCGTCTGCAGCAGATGAAACTGAAATCAAAAACAAAATCAACAGTTTGTTATCTACTCGTATTGAATACAAAGACGGCAAAAACGATACGATTCCGGGTTTCAATGCCACTATAAACAACGCTGAGTTTGTAAACATGAACTCTGATATCCCTTTTGACTCTACTTATATTGCCAAACAAGATTTACCGGCAGAACATGCTGAACAATTGTTCTCATTGGCAACTGGTCAAATTTACGGTCCTTACCAATTCAATAACTACTACTGTATTTCGAAAGCGTTAGGCAGAAAAGCAGGTGCCAAATCTAAAGCAAGTCACATCTTAATTAGTTGGGAAGGCACGCAAGTTCCGAACAAAAAAGAAAAAAGAACCAAAGAGCAAGCAAAAGCAAAAGCTGAAGGTTTATTGGCACAAGCACAAGCCAACCCATCAATGTTTATGATGTTAGCGATGTCGAACTCTGATGATTCTTCAGCGCAACAAGGTGGTGACTTAGGCTATTTTTCACCGGGTCAAATGGTAAAACCTTTTAATGACTTTGTGTTCAATAATCCTATTGGAAAAATTGGTTTAGTGGAAACAGAATTCGGTTACCACGTAATCAATGTAACAGATAAGCAAGATGCTGTTCGCTTGGCCACCATTGCTCAAAAAATTGAACCGTCGGAAGCTACTACCGATAAAATATACACTCAAGCGACTAAGTTTGAAATGGATGCCGCTTCTAAAGACTTCGCTGCTTTAGCCAAAGAAATGAAGTTAACGGTAAGTCCTTCTGTAAGAGTAAAAGCTATTGACGAAAGTTTTGGTCCGATAAGCAACCAAAGACAAATTGTAAAATGGGCTTTTGACAAAGAAACTGATCTTAATGGTGTAAAACGTTTTGAAATAGTAAATGTTGGTCACATCATTGTGAAATTGAAAAAAATCAACGAGAAAGGTTTAATGGCTGTAGAAGACGCACGTCCTCAAGTTGAATACCTATTGAAAAACAAGAAAAAAGCGGAAATGATCAAAGCCAAAATGAATGGTAGTTCTTTAAACGCTATCGCTGCTTCAAACAAAGTTACTGTAGTCAATGCAGTAGATTTAACTATTGAAAGTCCATCAGTGCCCGGCGCCGGATTTGAACCAAAAGTAGTAGGAACAGCATTTTCTTCTAAAGCGGGTCAAGTTTCTAAACCAATTGACGGAAACTCAGGAGTGTATGTATTGGTAACCAAAACGGTAACTAAAGCTCCAGCTGTTAAAGATTACAAAGAATATGTAGCTAAACTAAAACCACAAGTTTTAGGCAATGCCGGCAGATTTATGCAAGCCTTGAAAAACGATGCTGATATCGTAGACAACAGAGCTACTTTTTATTAATAGTATAGCAATAAAAGCATAAAAAAACCTGTCTTTTCAGACAGGTTTTTTTTATAATATCATTTCGTGATAAGGAATCACGATGTCAAATCCTCTTTCATTAAAATATCCTGTCGGATTCTCTTTGGAGATGCTCAACACAAAATCGCCACCCCAAGCACCGAGACTTTTAATGACACCATCAAAATCTTCAAAGAGCGTTTCTTTAACCGTAGCCAACTCTAAAATATTACTTAACTCTATTTCGTGTTGCGCTAATGCCAAGGCAAACTCTTTGGGATGTTGCGCTGCCACTACTGTTTGTGTAAGCGCATTGATGACAGGAATGGTTTTGCGAATATCCGCTTGGTTGTTGTAATAAGACGCAATAGCATTTTTACTGTTTTGCTTTTTATTCAAATAAACAAAGAAGATTTTATCCGTAAACTTTGGGTTGAACCCAACAATTTCCACTACCGGTTTTTCATTAACAATTTGGTACAAAATCCCGGCGTTATTTTGGGCACAGGCAATATCATAACCACTACCGCCAAAACTTCTTTTTAACAGCTCAAACGCATCTATTTGCAACCATTGAGCAATATTATTAATTAACGTAGAAGAAGTTCCTAAACCCCATGATTTGGGAAACGTCAATTCGGTACTAATTTGGTATCCTTTTGAAGTGGTAATAAAATCGGAATGCATCAGATAAGCTTCATGGAGAATCTCTATTAAAGTGTTTTTAATACTTTTTGCATCATCATGACGTTCATTACTAACTATGGCGTCAAACGGGATGTTATCTTCAAACCAAATACTGCCATCGCTGTCATAACTCTTCCATTGAATGGTATTGTTATACCCTTGTTCGACAATTAAATTTTGACCGTATTTTGTAGGTAAAGCGAAGGCTTTAGCGCCGTCGAGAACCAAATATTCTCCGGTAATTAACAATTTTCCGTTGCTGTAAAAGGTTTTCTTCAAAAGATTATTTTCTTAAATTTTCAATGAATGAAACAACAGCCGCATGTGAAATCGTATTGTTTTCAAAATGGGCTTTAATCTTATTTCGTTCTTCCGGTGTAGTTTGAAATTGATTCAGGATATTATTGATGTGCATTTTCATGTGTCCTTCCTGAATTCCGGTAGTGGTTAAAGAACGTAAGGCTGCAAAATTTTGGGCCAATCCGGTAACGGCAACAATTTGCATCAACTCCGGCGCAGAGGGTTTTCCTAATATTTCCAAAGCCATTTTTACTAACGGATGCAATGAGGTCAATCCGCCAACGGTTCCTAATGCCAACGGAATTTCCATCCAAAAAGTAAAAATACCGTTCTCTATTTTGGCATGAGACAAACTAGCATATTGTCCGTTTCGGGAGGCATAAGCATGAACACCGGCTTCAACGGCGCGGAAATCGTTTCCGGTGGCTAAAACCACAGCATCAACTCCATTCATGATTCCTTTATTATGTGTTACGGCCCGGAACGGTTCAATTTCGGCTATGCGAACTGCTTGAACAAATTTATCAGCAAATTCCTTTGGGTTTTCGATCTTCTTTTCGGCCAAGTCCTCAACTTTGCAAGAGACTTCAGCGCGCACTATACAATTCGGCACATAATTCGACAAAATACTCATCACAACGGTAAGGTTCTTTTCGGCTTCGTTAAATGCTGCATAATTTTGCGCGGCTTCTTTTAAAGACTTTGCCAATTGCTCTAAGCACGAATTGATGAAGTTGGCACCCATGCTATCTTTGGTTTCAAAAGTGGCATGCAATTGGTAATAATGGGCTAATTCCGCTGTTTTATTTCGAAGTCCCAATCCTAAAATTCCGCCACCACGCTTTTGCATGTTTTTGGTAATGCTTTCCGTCGAATCGATTAAAGTTGCTTTTACTGTATCAAAAAAAGTTTGCAACTTAGCGGTATCGCCTTGGAACAAAAAATGAACTTGTCCTATCTTTTGAGTATTCAAAACCGTAGCTTTAAATCCGCCACGCGTGCTCCAAAACTTTGCTGATTTGGCTGCAGCAGCCACAACCGAACTTTCTTCAATGACCATTGGCACGGCATAATACTTTCCATTGATGAGAAAATTAGGGGCAATCCCCATCGGTAAATAGAAATTGGTAATGGTATTTTCTATGAATTCATCATGCAATTGCTGCAACTTGACATCGGTGTTCCAATACTGTTTGATAGTAGTAATCGCTTCGTTAGGATTACTGAAATATTCGTTGGCAATCCAATTGATTTTTTCTTCTTTGGACAATTTGGAAAAACCGGCAACTGCATTATTCATATCGAAAAATAAAAGTTTATGAGCTACAAAGATAAGTTATAGCGTTTGAATTTGTGCTCCAAAAAAAAGTAGAAATTATTGTGGTTTTGGTTCCGCAGTAATCGGTTGCGGGACTTCGCCTTCGTATTCGGTTTCTTGTAAATCTTCGGTTTGTTTGCCTAAACGCACTTTAGGTTCGTCTTGGGTTCCGGTTACTTTTATCGGAATACCGATGATACCGAATGGCGGTAATCCCAAACGCATTTTAATATTCAATTTACCGTCAAAACTGGTTTGGCCTTCAATTCGTGGACGGAAACCGGCCACTTTGAATTTGAAACGCTCAATATTGATGATGTTGTTTTTGATGGTAGTTTTGATGTCTACTTGAGACACATCAGGGTTTTTGATAGCGTCTTTGCCTGTTTTTTTACTTACGGCACCAAACATTTTAAAGCCTTTCATTTTGACTTTCTTCACCGATAAAACGCCTGAACCGGTTAACGATGGATAAATCGGCTGCATGGTATTGTTTAAAATCCCGGCTACTTTGTAATCTAAGGAAACAATTCCTTCGGCACTTTCGGCTGCGGAAGCCATTTCTCGGAACATTTTCACCTCGTTATAAGCGCGTTTGATGTCGAATTCTTTGGCTAGAATTTTAAAATCGAAAAAGGCTTTCTCTGTGGATTGGCTTCCGTAAACCAAATCCATTTTGACATTGGAACCTATTAAATCAAAGCCGGATTGTTTGAGTTCCAATTGGCCTTTGTTGATTTTCATTTGGCCTTTCAAATTGTCAATCGCCAATCCTTCAAAATTGATTTTATTGGCAATAGCATTAAACTGCAAATCAAAATTAGACGGAATTACCACCACTCCGGTTTCAACAATCGGCTCGGTTGTTTTGGTGGAATCGGCAACGGTTAGTGTTGTGGTTGGCATCATAAACTCATCCACATTGATATAATCCGCATGCAACTGGAAATTCCCTTTCAGGATGGCTTTATCGGTCAAAACAAAATCAATTACATTTTGCAGGTAGCCGTTCATTTTAAAATCGGACTGTCCATACGCCGCCATGAAATCATTAAAGTTCATTTTGTCTTGGTTGAATACAAAAGTACCTTCTTTGATGATAAACGGTTTGGGTAAATATTCCGAAGTGGTTTTGATGTTTTTCAACTTCAAAGTGCCTTGGTTTTGTAAGTTGGCATATCGGCCGTTCATGGCGTCATTTTGTGAACCTTTGAAAGACACATCGGCATTGACATAGCCTTCCAATTCCAATCCTTTTTGAGAAAATACTTTATAGATTTTGCCCAAGTCTAATTCGCCTTTGGCTTTGATATCATACTTGATATTTTCAAAATTTTGCAACTTGGCATTGACAAAAATGGGTTTGCCTTCAAATTCAAAAGAAGCCGGCGTAATGTTGATGTTCAAATCTTCCAACGAACCTTTTTGGTCTAAAATGGTCGCCACTACATTGATTTTCTGAATCGGATTTGGGTAATAATCGGTTTTGACGTAACCGTTTTTGAAGTTGATTTTCCCGTTGGTTACCGGAATTTTGTTGTTCTTCTTGTCGTAAACACCTTTGGATTTGATATCCATGTTTAAGATGCCGCGCAAATCCATATGTTCCAAACCGAAAGCTTTGTCCATTAGGGCCAAATCGATTTTGGTATTGATTCTGGCGTTGATATTGGGTTTCGACAATCCTTCCGTTTTGATGATGGCTTTGACGAAATCTTTATCGACATTGAAGAAAACAGAATCGATATTGACTTTTAGTTTTTCGGTGTCTAATGCCGGTAATTTGGCGTCAAAATTTAAGAAGATATTCGACACCGGAAATGGAGCATCTTTGTAGGCTATCAAACCGTCTCTGATTTTCATGTTGAACGCCACATCGGGTTTTTGATTTTTAGAAGCGATGTATTTCCCTTTTAGAGTAAAAGACAAATCGGTGCTGCCTTTGACTTTGGTTTTATCCAACCAGGTTACATAAGCCGGTGGCAATGCAGTGAAGAAATCGTTGAGCTTGCTGTCTTCGGATTTGATATTAAAATCCATATCATAGCCATTGCTGAGGAAATCGAATTTACCGTTGAATTCTACCGGAAGCTTGTTGATTTTTAAGTTGTTTTGTTGGAAGACAAAGGCCAAGGAATTGGTGTTGATTTTGGTAATCAAATCGGCTTTGACTTTTTTGTTTTTCAGGTATTGTTGTCCATCGTACGTAAAATCAAAATTCTCGATTTCTGCTTCTGTATAGATATCAAAAATGGCTTGGTCTAAGTCGCCGTTGCCTATATAATTAAACCCTTTGGCGTCGATTAAAATTTTAGTTGATTGATCATTGTATACCAAGTGACTGTCTTCGATAGCAATTTTATCAAGGCGAAGTGAAGTATTGCCGGTAGTGTCTTTTTTAGTGGTTTTTTCTCCGGAAATATAAACGTTATAATTGGCTTCGCCTTTGGCATTCACTTTAACATTCATTAAAGCATTGGACACAAAAACCTTATCAATTACAACACTCTTATCAAAAATCAAAGAACTGATATCGATTCCGAAGGCCATTTCATTGGCGGAGAGTAAAGTTTCCTTTTGGTAAGGGGCTGATCCTTTTAAAGAAAAATCTGTTAGTGTTAAAGTTAACGACGGAAAATGATTAAAGAAAGAAAGCTTGGCTTCTTTAAAATCGAGTTCACCGTTTAGTTTTTTATTGGCAAATCCTTTTACTTCTTCAGCGATTTTTCCGGGGAATAGAATTGGTATCAAAAACAACAAAAGGATGATAGATCCGAAAGTGATTCCTGTAATCTTTAAAATCCTGACTATTATTGACTTTGAAGGCTTTTTCATGAATCAAAAATACAATTCATTGCAGAGACAAAAAAATTTAAGGGGAAAATTTTTATAAAAACAAAAGCCACGTAAAAAAACGTGGCTCTTGCAAATAATTATATAACTAATCTAACCTTATTGTTTAATCAATTTCATGGTGGATGAATTGTTATTGGCATCAATAGCTTTCACTAAGTAAACACCGCTGGTCAAATCATTAACATCAAATTGATAGTCTTCGGAAGTAATATTGTCAAATAATTTTACTCGTTGACCTGTGATTGAGTATACTTCAACTTTGGACACTTGACCTTTAATGTTGAAGTTTCCAGAAGTTGGATTTGGATACAAACTAATATTATTCAACAAATCAAATTCATTCGTACTTAAAGTTGAAGGTTGTTGATTACCATAAATTCTGTATCCACCGGGTTCAATTGAAATACTTTGAGAGGTTGAAGTAACATTGATTGTTGAGTTATCCATTAAATTATACCAAATCCCTGTGAATGGGAATCCGCCTGATGTGTTTAAAATATTATCAGAAAAATTGGTTCTAACAAATACATAGCTCAAGGCTGAAGTTTGTGTTGTACTTGTCCACACATCAATTCTTGGGCTTCCCAGTACATTAAAATTCCAAGCATATTGACCATTTTCAAAAACATTTTCATTGATTTTTAAATCAATTTGACGTGCCCATTGGTTATAAACATTAGCTCTGGCAGTATTTTGCAACCAATTTTCTGTCCATTGAGGTTGTGGTTTGGTATCTAATTTACAGCCGTCATTAAACTGTACTGTACCATTACTACAAGTAAACAATGATTTATCCCAACCTAAATCACCGAAATGCCAGATCATTTTAGGTCCAGGCACCATGAATAACATTGAACCCATAGCCGGCAATCTTTGTAATACTTTAGACAAGTTTCCTTGTGTTTGCCCGCTTTCATTTAAAGCTTTATAAACAACACGCTCTTCATCATGACTTTCTGCATAACCAATAAATCTGCTTGTTGGTTCGGCAACTCCGGAGATATCTCCAAAATTACCTTTCAATAAATTGGCATAAGGATCTGTCATTTTACGCCATTGCATAATTCCTTTAGAATCGCCGGTGCGTTGGTAATTAGCCCATTCATTTTCTTCATCAGAAGAACCACCTGTTCCTAAATGTTCAAAAATAACTAATGAATTTGGATCAGCGGCCCATTGATTGTCAGCATACCATTTCATCTTGGCTACACGGTCTGAACGATATCCGTTAGTACAGGTTTCTTGACCACCAGAAACATTCGGAGGACATTGTTGGGTAAATCCTTTGGTTAAATCCCAACGATAACCGTCAATTTTAAATTCATTAATCCAATATTGTATGGTTCTTAAAGCGTAGGTGTTGGTTAAATTTCCGCCAACTCCGGTTTCTCTAAAATGATTTAAATCACTACCAACACTATAAGAATGCATGGCATCTTGATTTACGTATGGATTTTCAGATGAGACTCTAAAACCTGTTCCATTGGCCCAACCATCATTATCTGTGTCTAACATCCACATTCTTTCTAAAGGAGAACGACCAAAAACGTGATTTAGAGCTAAATCTAGAATAACAGCTATCCCATTTTGATGGCATAAATCTATAAACTCTTTCAGTTTTGTAGGAGGACCATATCTTTTATCTAGAGCCATATGGAAAACCGTATTATATCCCCAACTCAAATTGCCTTCAAACTCCATTACAGGCATTATCTTAATGGCGTTGATATTTAAGTTTTTAAAATAGTCTATTTTGTTAATCAAATCTTGATAAGATCGATTAGCATCGAAGTCACGCACTAAAACTTCATAAAAAACCAAATCCTTTTTCTTTGGTTTTACAAAATTAGTTGTAGCACTACTCCAATTGTAGCTAAACAAAGTATTAGGTCCGGTTTGCAAAACAGAGACCTCTCTTTCTTGTCCTGCAGGATACTCCGGTAGATTAGGAAACACGCCTAATGAAGCTATTTCCGGATCATCAAATGGAGATAGCACTAAAGTAGAAAATGGATCAGCTGTTTTTACAACAGCGGGAGAATTAACAGGTCTACTGGTAACATCACAAACCCAATATTGATAAGTATACACTTGACCGGGAGTTAAATCGGTAATGGTAAGCCAAAACTTTCCTGAAGTTGGATCTTTTTTCATAGCCGAAGCCGCATTAGGTTGCCAGTTATTAAAACTTCCGGCAACATAAACAAAATCTTTAAAAGGAGCATTTAAAACTAAAGTAGCGGTGGTAGGATCATTAGAATCATAATTAATACCGTCTACCATTCCACTTGGCAATGTACCATTAATGGTGCCCGGATTAAAAAGATAAGTAAATCTTTTTGTAATGGTTGTTGCACCTTGTGTAGCTTCTAAGGTAAAAATAGTATTTTGAGACACCAAAGGACCGGCAGTAAAAAAGGTGGTTGTAGTTGGACCGTTGGTAATTACACCATTTCCTCTTAAAGTATATGTTGCTGCACCTCCAGAATTACTGGCAACAACACTAGCATTAGTTGGTGTGGAAACAATCGTAATACTATTCTCGGCAGGGGCAGATAAAGTTACTTGAAATGCTCCAACATTAAAAATATTGTCATTGGTTTTTTTATCCCCGGAACCGTCTTTGGCTTTTACTAGAAACCCCATTCTTCCAAAAACTGTATTATTGTAAAACGTTTGAGGAACAAAAGTCATTGTATAAGTGTCTGATCCTGAATTATAGGTCATTCTGTTGGTTTCTGATGAAGAAGCCCATGTACCATTGGTAGGACAATCGCCGATAGCATTTCCATTAGCATCTTGCATCCAAGCCCAAAGATACAGAGCATTCCCTGTTACACCCCAAGTAGCTTCATTAATTTGACTTCCTTGTACTGTAATAGTAATTTGTTGATTTCTTTCAAAAGGGTTTGGTGAAACTGTTGGAGTTATATTTTGAACTTGTGCCTGAATAGCAAAAGTTGAAAACATTAAAAATATTATTAACTTTTTCATAGTGTTTTATTTTAAAAAAACATTCCCCGCCATAGTAATGACGGGAAATATTTTGAAATATATTTTATAATTTTAATTAGGGATCAAACGCAAGTTATAATTTGCTGAATTTCTAACATCTAAAACTATTTTATAGTTACCCGCTGAAGGCACTTTCATATTACCTCCTCCAATTTTAATTGTATTGGCGGAAGTTGATGTAAGTGTTTCCATATTTCCTGAAACTGTACCCATTTTCTCAGACCAATCATCTTTTAAACGAATTAAAAATTCATCTTGAGCTAAGGTTAAGTCTAAAGTATACATTCTGAAATAAGGCGAAGAAGGATTGGTATCAAAATCCATGTAAGTTGGAGTTCCCCAACCATTTGGAGTAGCAGCACCAATCATAGCCACTTGTCTTTTTGCCATAGTGTATGTTTGAGCAGGCCAATTCACAGTAAAGAAATAAGTCCCGGCTCCATCTGTTGGTTTAATGTTTGAAGCCGTACCTAAAACACCTGAAAAAGCACCGGATGGGTTGCTCTCACCTTTATCTCCTACCCAATCAGGTACCGGAGTGAATTTGAACTCAGGAGATGCATTATTCATCCATACAAATCCTTCATATTTACCGTCATTTGCCTTAGAAAATAATTTAGGCGCGTTGCTTGGTGTCCAATCCGAAAAGCCACTTGCTCCTCCAAAATTACCCGGAACATATAATCTGTCAAACTCATCAAAAGCATCATAGGCTGTAACCGTAATAGTGGCTTCTTGAGAAATTGCATCCGGGATATTATTGTCTGAAGAGTTTAATTGACCTCCAAGAATCCCAATAATTCTTACCTTATAACTTTCTGATACTCCAATTCCGGCAGAATTAGCAGATAAAACCAAATTGTTAAATTGTCTTACTGTCATCATCTTTTCGAAAGTAGCACCTGCAACAGAACTATAATTTCCTAAATCAAATGAAGGAATATTATCTCCGGTAAATGTTTCAGATGCTTTTACCATCTGAAGTTTGTATTGTGTAGCAGCACGGAAACCAAAGTCTGCCGAAGTCCATGAAGCCGTAAATACTTCTTCCCCCGCGTTGACAGCAAGTAAGGTGTATGAGCCGTCTGTTGGAGCTGACAATGTTATGTCTTCGCTCGTCTTACCAATTGGATCTTTGCTTTCATCAGAGCATGAAAATACTCCAAAGGCAATGATTGCAATTAATAATGTTTTATTAATTATACTTTTCATATTATTTCTTTTAAAGATTAATAACCAGGATTTTGGGTTAAATTTGGATTTGCATCCAATGCCGTTAATGGTAGAGGGAATACTTTATAAGTATCCGGAATAGCAGTTCCGTTTAATACATTACCTTTCCATGGCCATAAATAACTGCCTCCGGTGAATTTACCAAAACGGATTAAATCTGATCTTCTGTGTCCTTCGAAATTCAATTCTCTCGCTCTTTCATCTAAAATAAAATCTAAAATCAAATCCGATTGAGAAATTGCAGTAGCACCTGATCTTGTTCTAACGCTATTAACATAAGCAAGAGCTTGGGAAGTTGAACCTCCTGTTGCGCCTCTTAAAACACATTCAGCATACATTAAATATGCATCAGCCAAACGGAACATAGGGAAATCTGTACTTGAGAAACCGGTGGCTGTACTTGGCCCTGAAAAATTACTATTTCTAAACTTAGTGGAAGGATATCCGTTTACCCATACTTTGTAATCATCCATTTCAAAAGTATGACCGGCAGTCCAGAATAATTGAGCTCTAGCATCTGAAGATGTATTCAAATTTCCAAACAAACCATACCATGCTTTAGTGGCTCTGTGGCCTCCCCAACCTTGATTTGCCCCGAAGAAACTCAAAGGCATCGTATCAGAATTTAAACTCCCATTAACAAGGTAAGTAGTATTTCCAAAACTTTGGCTGGTTAATGCATCAGCAATTAAAGGGAAGATTATTTCTGGTGATGTATTGTTATCTCCGGAAAAATTTTGAACAAAATTAGGTGCTAAAGTATAGCCTCCTTCAGTAATTACTTTATTTACAAAAGTCAAAGCATCATTATATCTTTCTGTACCGGTATAAACACCGGCATTCAAATACAATTTAGCCAACAACATTCTACAAGCTGATCTATTTGCTCTACCATATTGATTAGTCATAGGCAAATCATTTTCTATAGCTAATAATTCGCTTTCAACATAATTGAATAATTCAGTTCTACTGGCTTCAGGTAGTGGTGAGGCTGTACCATAATTTTCAGTAGTAACCAAAACTCCTTTACCAAAACAATCAATCATATAATAATATGCCAATGATCGCAAGAAACGCAATTCACTAATATACAACTCTTTATTTTGAACATTTGTGTTATTTAATGCTAAAATAAGATTAGTTGTTTGTGGAACAGTGTAATAAACTCTATCAAAAAGATATCTGAAAAATTTATTGTTCTGCGTCCAATTGGAAGTAGTCGTTAGCTGATCTAGTCCATCATCACCCCAACGATTTTTCATGGCATCAGCCGAAAAGTCTTGTAAATTGATGATCCCTCTCAAGAAACCACTTTCTCCGGCGTCATTTGTTTGAATATCAGAACTACCTGGTCCACTTGGTCCTGTCAAGGCAAAAGTGGCATACATTCTAGACAACAATCCTTGAGCAGCATTTGGATCTTGCTGTAATAAATTCTCAAATGATTGTTCTACCAATGGCTTAGTATCCAACTCATCAGAGCAAGAACTAAAAGCCAAGATTAAAAAAGCCGCGGCTAAATTTCTAATTATTTTTTTCATAGTCTATTTTTTAAAATTCAATATTTACTCCCATGTTAAAGACTCTAGGTCTTGGGTAGAAATTACTATCTATTCCGTTGAAATTTTCAGGATCTTGACCGGAATATTTAGTAATCAAAAACAAGTTATTGGCTCCAACATACAAACGCATAGAAGCTGATTTAACCAATTTATCAAACTTGTATCCCAAAGAGATGCTTTCACAACGTAAAAAAGTAGCATCATTGATGAAATAATCTGATATAGCAGTATTACCATTTGTATTGGCAAAAGGAGAAATTCCACTTAAATTATTGTTCAAAGCTTGACCGCCTGCATTTGGTCTTGGTCTATCATTCCAATCATATTGGTAATCAACAGCATTAAACACATTTCCTCCTAATTGTCCTCTGAAACTGGCATTAAAATCAAAGTTTTTATAGTTAAATGTAGTTCCAAAACCGAAAGTCCAATTCGGAATTAAATTAACATAATATCTATCATCATCTGTAATGCTTCCATCGCCATTTCGGTCAACAAAAACTTCAGGAATTGGATTACCTGCATTATCGTATACTTGCTCAAAAACCCAAGCAGCTTGTGGTTGTTGGTCTACTACATGATAAGTTAACTGACGACCAATTCCAGGCAAAGCTCCACCAGATTCTACTTGAACTCTCGAAGCACCTTCAATTCTGTCTACATTACCTATATTATAAGCAAAATTCGCATTAACCGACCAATTCATATCATCTGAAGAAAGAACTTTAGTTGTCAAGTTAACCTCAATCCCTTTATTAGTCATATCAGCACCATTTTTAGTAAATGCGTTAGTTAAAAACTGTCCCGGAGGGAACGGTGCTCTTATCAACAAATCAGTAGTTTTTCTAACATAAGCATCAATACTACCTGATAAAATTCCGTTTTTGAACAAATCAAAATCTAACCCAATGTTAGTGGTAGCCGTTTTTTCCCAAGTTAGATTAGGATTAAAAGCATTCGCCGAATATATATTTACTCCCGGTAAGTATTGCCCTGAAGGGTCACCCGGAGAGAACAAGGCCGTGTATGGATAGTAACTTTCGTTTCTAATATCACTGTTACCGGTTACACCATATCCCAAACGCAATTTTAAATCATTAAACAACTTAGAGTCTTTTAAGAAACTTTCTTCTTTCATTTTCCAAGCTACACCAGCTGCCGGGAAATAACCCCAACGTCTGTCAGAAGGGAATAATGAAGAGGCATCTGCTCTCATAGTAAAGGTGAACAAATATTTGTCTAGTAAATCAATATTCATTCTACCAAAATAAGATTCCATTGTCATCTTACCATAATATCTGTTATTGCCATTTTGTGGATTAACAAGTTCTTCTCTTACACCACTAACTAAATTGTAAATGTAATTTTCTTTTATGCCTTGGTTTACAAAACTTTGGAATGAATGACCAACTTGTCCTTCGAATCTGGAAACAAATCCTGTAAATTTTTTCGAATACATTAGATAAGCATCCATCGTTTTGTTGTCAATGGTTTGACGCTCTCTGAAATTTACTCCCGGATTAAATACATAAGTGTCTGAAACAGGTGTTGTGTTAACAATTCTATATGTTTCTAAGGCTCTATCCGAAAAACTCTCTTTAATACTAGATTGAGATGTTTCAATACCTAAGTTTACAACTGCTCTCAACTCAGGTAAAAAATGCATTTTGTAATCAAACTCAATATTTCCTAAGAACTTATCAATACTTTCAGGACGATCACGTTGCATTAATCTGGCAAGCGGATTCAACTGTCCTTCTATACGATAAACACCATCCCAACCTACAGTATTAGGATTGGTAACTTGTTGATAGTATGCATTAGCCCCGCCAAATCTATTGTCAGGTGTTGCATCACCGTAAACTGGTTTAGTAGGATCCATATTTAAAGCCGCACCAATATTAGCTCCAACATCAATGGCATTCTTTTTAGAACTAAATCCTTTAGCATTAACATCCACTTTTAAATGTTTGTTGAAAAAACTTGGAGTAACTTTAAATCCAGCTGAAATTCTGGAATAGTCATTTGTTTTGATAATACCTTCTGTATTGTTATAACCAATGGAAGCTCTGAATGGCACATCTCCAAATATAGCCGCTTTAGCACTAAAATTATGGTCTTGACTAAAACTGTTTCTGAAAATTTGATCTTGCCAATTTGTATTGGATAAAATTCTACCTTCAATGACATCAGGCGTCGCAGGGTTGTCGGTTAATGAATTTGTTGGATCATCAATTCCTAAAAAATTTACTAAATCAGGATGTTGACTAACTATAAAATCTCTGAATTCATTCCCGCTTTTAACATCAATTAACTTATTCGCTTTTGAGGAAGAAAAAGTTGAAGAGTAGCTAAATTGCGGTGCACCCGTTGACCCTTTTTTGGTAGTAATAATGATAACACCATTTGACGCTCTTGAACCGTAGATTGCCGTTGCAGACGCATCTTTTAAAATCGTAAAGGTTTCAATATCATTAGGATTAATCATTGATAGCGGATTGCCTTGACCAGCCGCTAAACGATTATCAATAGGCACATTGTCAATTACAATTAATGGTGCTGCCTCTGCTTTCAAAGATGACAAACCACGTATTCTGATGTTTGGAGCAGAGTCCGGCTGACCACCATCGTTAGTAATTCTAACACCGGCAACCTTACCCACTAATAGTTGGTCTGCCGACAGGATGGCTCCTCTGTTAAAATCTTTGGCTGTGATTACGGATACTGAACCTGTTGCATCTTTTTTCTTAGCAGTACCATACCCAACTTGAACTACAACTTCTTGTAATTGGTTAGCACTTTCTAACAAGTTAATGTTGACTGTTTTTTGTCCGGAAAAAGTAACCGTTTGTGAGTCATAACCTATGTAAGAGAAGACAATTTTGTCTCCGCTTTTTAGGCCTCCTAACTGGAATTTTCCATCAAAATCTGTTGTGGTGCTGCTGTTCGCACCTTGAACAATTACATTTACGCCCGGTAATGGTTGGTTTGATCCACTATCAACAACAACTCCACTCAAAGTACTTTGTGCAAGAGCACCAAAAGGGAGAAGCAGGAATAAAAATAACAACTTTTTGTAAATTGTTTTCATACGTTTTGTTTAGGTTAAAAATTTAATTTTGTGCGTATACTTATACTTCGAATGTTAAATTTATGTAAAAAATTCATTCGGCAGAATAAACGCTTGTTAAATATGGCTCGAAAACGTTTTCGTGTTGAAAACTTTTCCATAATTTCATTATTTTAAGTACAAAATTGACAGAATAAAAAATAACCTATATCTTTATTCAGAAAACACTATTTACCTCTTCCAATCCGATGAAAAGAAAAGTTACCCTCAAACAAATTGCCAAAGAACTTGATGTGTCAATCTCAACGGTTTCCAAATCATTGAGGAATAGTATGGAAATTAGCGAAGATACCCGTCAAAAGGTTCAGGCATTTGCCAAATTATACAACTACAAACCCAACAATATTGCCCTGAGTTTAAAAAACAAAAAAACCAAAACAATTTGCATCATTATTCCTGAAATTATCCATCATTTTTTTGCTACGGTTATTAGCGGTGTAGAACATGTTGCCAATGAAAATGGCTACAACGTTTTGGTTTGTTTGTCTGACGAATCCTTTGATAAAGAAGTGATTAATATGGAAATGTTGGCCAATGGAAGCATAGACGGTTTCATCATGTCGCTATCAAAAGAAACCCAACTAAAGAAAGATTTTCATCACATCGTAGAAGTAATCAATCAAGGAATGCCGGTGGTAATGTTTGACCGTGTAACCAATGAAATTCTTTGCGATAAAGTGATCATCGATGACAATCTTGCAGCCTTCAATGCCACTCAACATTTAATAGACAAAGGCTTTAAAAAAATCGCACTGATTTCAACCATTGATTATGTAAGCGTTGGAAAATTAAGAACCGAAGGCTATATCAAAGCCTTAAAAAATAATGACTTGAAAGTAGATGACAATCTAATTTTAAAAATAGAGGACACTGAAAACTTCGAAGACGCAATAGCCAATCTCCTGAACAACAATGAAATTGATGCTATTTTTGCAGTAAATGAATTGTTCGCTGTCACCGCCATAAAAGAAGCCAACAAACTGGGCAAAAAAGTGCCGGAAGACATTTCAATTATTGGATTCACAGACGGTATTATCTCTAAATATTCTTCCCCAAGTATCACAACCGTAAGTCAAAATGGCGTAAAAATGGGCGGTAAAGCTGCCAAAATGTTGATTGAAAGACTCGAAGCTGATGAGGAAGATGAAGAACAATACAGAACGGAAGTGATAGAAACCGAATTAGTAGAGAGAGAATCAACAAAATAGTTTTTATCAACAAAAAACGTTTGCGCTACTATGCAAATTCATTTTTTTTAAGCGGTATAGTCACATTATAAATTCTTTATTATCTTTACCGCAATTATCAAAGCTTATACTTTACTTCGAAAACAAATTAAAGTTTTGATAAGCAAAGCGCTTATCGTATTACAAACCAATAAATTACGATAATGGAAAAGCGTAAATTAGGTTTCTGGGAAATCTGGAATATGAGTTTCGGTTTCTTAGGGATACAGATGGGTTTTGCCCTTCAAAATGCTAATGCCAGCAGAATTCTTCAAATTTTTGGTGCCGATGTCCATGAATTATCTTGGTTTTGGATAATTGCCCCATTAATGGGATTGATTGTTCAACCTTTGATTGGTCATTACAGCGACAATACTTGGGGAAGATTCGGCAGAAGAAAACCTTACTTTTTAACGGGCGCTTTATTAGCTTCTATCGGTTTAATACTGATGCCACAAGCCGAAATTTTTATCGCTTTCATGCCAGCCTTGTGGGTTGGTGCCGGAATGCTGATGATCATGGATGCTTCTTTTAACATCGCTATGGAACCTTTCAGAGCCTTGGTGGGAGATAATTTAAGAGCCGACCAACACACTTTAGGATTCAGTGTCCAAACTGCCTTAATTGGAATAGGAGCGGTCGTTGGTTCTTGGCTTCCTTATGTGTTAAACGAATGGTTTGGCATCAGCAATTTACCAACAGCAGACTCTGCAGTTCCCGAAAACTTAATTTATTCCTTTATCATCGGAGCATTGGTACTGATTGCCACTATTCTTGTAACAGTCATAACAACCAAAGAATACGCTCCCGAAGAACTGGCTAAATTTCGAGATGAAAAAGAGCATCTTGAAGCTATGGGCGATGAAAAAGAATCCAAACTGTCGGATATCTTTACCGATTTTACCAAGATGCCGGAAACCATGCGTCAACTGAGTTGGGTGCAATTTTTCTCTTGGTTTGGTCTCTTCGGGATGTGGGTATTTACCACACCTGCCATCGCACAACACATTTACGGATTATCGGTAAGCGATACTAAAAGCCCGGAATTCCAATCAGCAGGAGATTGGGTTGGAATCATCTTTGGAGTTTACAATTTTGTATCCGCCATCGTAGCCTTCTTGCTTCCTTACATTGCAAAACAAATCGGAAGAAGAAAAACCCACGCCTTATCCTTGGTTTTAGGAGGAATTGGTTTGATTTCTATGTATTTCATGCCTAACAAAGAAGCATTGATATTCTCCATGGTATTGGTAGGTTTTGCTTGGGCTAGTATTTTAGCCATGCCTTACGCTATTTTAGCCGGTTCAATTCACCCGAAAAAAATGGGAGTTTACATGGGAATATTCAATTTCTTCATTGTTATCCCGCAAATTATCAACGCTTTAATTGGTGGTCCATTAGTAAAATATGTCTACGGCGACCATGCTATCTATGCTTTAGTAATGAGTGGTGTTAGCTTTATCATTGCCGCATTTTTAGCCTTAAAAGTTAAAGACAGTAAAGACAGTATTTAATGAGTAAAAAAGCATTCATTTTCGACCTTGACGGCGTAATCGTAGACACCGCTAAATACCATTTTTTAGCATGGCAAAAATTAGCGCAAGAATTAGGCATCGAATTTACACCCGAACACAACGAAGAATTAAAAGGCGTTAGCCGCATTCGTTCTCTTGACATCATATTAGCATTAGGCAATGTCCAAGCTTCTCAAGAAGACAAAAACAAATGGTTAATCCAAAAAAATGAAGAGTATTTATCCTATCTCGTTGATATGGATGAAAGCGAATTACTACCGGGAGTAATCAACGTACTCGAATTTATCAAAGAAAAAAAGCAACTGATTGCCTTAGGTTCGGCGAGTAAAAATGCCCGACCTATTTTAGAAAAAACTGGTATTTTACACTTTTTTGACGCCATCGTTGATGGCAATGATGTAGCCAATGCCAAACCCGACCCGGAAGTTTTTCTGAGGGCTGCAAAATTAGTAAAGGTTAACAATAAAAACTGTATCGTTTTTGAAGACAGCGTAGCCGGTATTCAAGCCGCCAATATTGCCAACATGATCAGTGTGGGTATAGGCGATGCCGAAATATTACACGAAGCAAAATATAATTTTAAAGATTTTACGTTTATGGATCTTTCTTTTATAGAAGCACTCCTCGACTAAAATTGAATGATAAAAGGATAATAAAAAAACAACAATGAACCAAGATTATATCAAACCAGACAACTGGTCAATCATTGAAGAAGGATTTGATTTAGACAGAGTAAAATCTTCAGAAAGTTTATTCAGTATCGGTAACGGTGCCATGGGACAACGTGCCAATTTTGAAGAGTTCTATTCAGGAAACACTTTCCAAGGAAGTTATATCGCCGGGATTTATTATCCGGACAAAACCAAAGTGGGTTGGTGGAAAAACGGCTACCCGGAATATTTCGCCAAAGTATTAAACGCTCCGGTTTGGATTGGAATCTTAGTAGAAATCAACGGTGAAACCTTGGATTTAGCAACTTGTAAAGTAAGCCATTTCAAACGCGAACTCAACATGAAAGAAGGTTGGTACCATCGCTCTTTCTCCGCCACTTTGAATAACGGAATCGAAATCGATGTCAATGTCAGACGATTTCTTTCATTAGACTTAGATGAATTGGGCGTAATCAAATACGAAATCACGCCAAAAAATCATGATGCTACAATCGTTTTCAAACCTTATTTGGACGCCGGAGTACACAATGAAGACGCCAACTGGGAAGAAAAATTTTGGGAACCATTGGAAACCCAACACCACAATAACGAAGCTTTTGTTGTAGCGCGCACTTTTAAAACCCATTTTGAAGTAGCCACTTACATGCACAACAGCTTGTTTATCAATGAAGAAAATCAAAACGCCGAACCAACTTTCGTTGATACTACTTCTGATAAAGTAATCTTTACCTACGAACAACTGGTCTCAAAAGGGCAAACCATTGCGTTTCAAAAACTAGGCGGTTACACCGTTTCTATGAATCATGCCTCTGCCGAATTGATTCCGGCTGCGCAACAGGTTATCCAACAAGCTTTGGCTTTAGGGTATGCTAATTTATTGCAAAATCAAATCGAGGCTTGGGCCAAAATTTGGGAAATGAGCGATATTACTATCGAAGGTGATGTGAAAGCCCAACAAGGAATTCGATTCAATATTTTCCAATTGAACCAAACCTATTTAGGGAAAGATTCTCGCTTGAATATCGGCCCGAAAGGATTTACCGGAGAAAAATACGGCGGTTCAACTTATTGGGATACCGAAGCGTATTGTATTCCTTTTTACATGGCAACCAAAGACCAACAAGTTGCGCGAAACCTTTTGGCTTACCGCTATAACCAATTGGACAAAGCCATTGAAAATGCCGAAAAACTTGGTTTTAAAAATGGCGCCGCTTTGTACCCAATGGTAACCATGAATGGGGAAGAATGCCATAACGAATGGGAAATCACTTTTGAAGAAATCCATAGAAACGGAGCCATTGCTTTTGCAATTTTCAACTACTACCGTTTCACCGGAGATTACAGTTATATTCCAGAAAAAGGATTGGAAGTGTTAATCGGCATTGCCCGTTTTTGGCACCAAAGAGCTACTTTCTCAACTTATAGAAATCAGTACGTAATTTTAGGGGTAACAGGTCCGAATGAATACGAAAACAACGTAAACAATAACTTTTACACCAATTATATTGCCAAATGGTGTATCGATTATACCATCGAGCAAATTGAAAAAGTAAAACAAGAATACAGCTCTGATTTTACAAGAATTATGAGCAAAGTAAACTTAGACCAAGCCGAAATATTACATTGGAAAAAAGTGGCCGACCACATGTATTTCCCTTATTCTGAAGAACACGACGTGTATTTACAACAAGACGGTTTCTTAGACAAAGAATTGGTCAAAGTACACGATTTAGACAAATCACAACGACCAATCAACCAAAAATGGTCTTGGGACAGAATCCTGCGTTCACCTTACATCAAACAAGCTGATACTTTACAAGGTTTCTACTTTTTCGAAGACCATTTCAGCAAAGAACAGTTGGAAAAACATTTCGATTTCTACGAACCTTTTACCGTTCACGAAAGTTCATTATCGCCTTGCGTTCACTCGATTCAAGCTGCTGTTTTAGGCAGAATGGAACAAGCCTATACTTTTTATTTAAGAACTTCACGTTTGGATTTAGACGATTACAACAAAGAAGTCGAAGAAGGTTTACACATCACCTCAATGGCCGGAACCTGGATGAGTATTGTGGAAGGTTTTGGCGGCATGCGTGTGAAAAATGACTCGTTACATTTCGAACCAAGAATTCCAAAAGACTGGAATGGCTATTCGTTTAAAATCAATTTCAGAAACCAGATTTTGAAAGTTTCTGTTCACCAAAACGAAACCAACTTTACCCTGGAAGGCGAAACAGCGATTTCGGTTTTCGTTAACGGCAAAGAAGTTTTAGTGGAGCCGAATAGTTTGGTGACTGTATAATTTTTAACATTAAGAAATTTAGAGAAGTTAAGGTTTTCATTAAGTTTTATTGATATGCCTTAACTTCTTTTTTTTATAAATAAAATGACTAAGAAAGAAGTAACACAATTAAGCTATGAGATTGTAGGTTGTGCTATAACAGTTCACAAAACTCTTGGTCCGGGTTTACTTGAAAGTGTTTATGAAAAATGTCTTAAGGAAGAATTAGAGTTTCAAGGATTTAAAGTTGAAACACAGCAAAAAGTAAAACTTGAATACAGAAATGCTCAAATAGAAACTGAATTAAGACTTGATTTATTAGTAAATGATACTATTATCGTTGAAATAAAATCAATAGAAAATCTATTACCTGTTCATGAAGCACAACTGTTAACCTATATGAGTTTATTAGAAAAACCTCAAGGATTACTAATAAATTTTTACACAGACAACATAACCAAATCTGTAAAACCTTTAGTAAACGAATACTTCAAAAACCTTAATGAAACTTAATGCAAAAAACTTAACTTCTTAATGGTAAAAACTAACAATATGAAAAAACTACTCTTCGTTTTATTGTTTTCAGTTTCGGCTTTCGCCCAAGTAGACAAAGTTGAACCACCGTTTTGGTGGAATGACATGACACATTCTGATTTGCAAGTTTTGTTTTACGGCAAAAATATTGCCCAAAACGAGGTGACTGTTTCCAACGGCATCGTAATCAAAAGCATTCAAAAAACCGAAAACCCGAATTATCTTTTCGTAACCATTGAAACCAAAAATAGTCCGGCTCAGGATTTGGTTTTTACCTTTAAAAACGGTAATAAGTCTTTCACCCAAAACTATTCGCTTAAATCAAGAAGAGAAAATTCTCGCTTTCGCAAAAGCTTCGACAGCTCGGATATGATGTACTTAATCATGTCAGATCGCTTTGCCAACGGCAATCCCAACAACGACAGCAACGACCAACTTACCGAAAAAGCCAACCGAAGCAATAAAGACGGACGCCATGGTGGCGATATCGAAGGTATTATCAAAAAATTAGATTACATCAAAGCATTAGGCGCAACTGCCGTTTGGCCAACACCGCTTTGCGAAGACAACGACGAAAGAGGCTCGTATCACACTTACGGTCAATCCGACGTATACAAAATTGACCCTCGTTTCGGAACCAACGAAGATTATGTTCGCATGAGTGCCGAATTACACCAACGCGGCATGAAAAACATCATGGATTACGTCACCAACCATTGGGGTTACAAACATTGGATGATGAACGATTTGCCAACTTATGATTGGCTACACCAATTTCCGGGATTCAAACAAACCAACTACAAAATGACGACCCAATTTGATCCAAATGCGTCAGCAATTGATGCCAAAAATTGTATGGACGGCTGGTTCGTCAAATCGATGCCCGATTTAAATCAGAACAATCCTTTAGTATTAAATTATCTGATTCAAAATGCCATTTGGTGGATTGAATATGCCGATTTAGACGGATTCCGAGTAGACACTTATCCTTATGCAGACAAACAAGGTATTGCTGCATGGACCAAAGCCATCACCGATGAATATCCTAATTTTAATATCGTAGGAGAAGCTTGGTTGTACAATCATGCCCAAATTGCTTATTGGCAAAAAGACAGCAAAGTGGCCGCCATCCAAAGTTACAATTCCCATTTGCCTTCCGTAATGGATTTCATGTTACAAGGCATAATTAGTGGCGGCGTTTTTAATGAAAATAAAGGC
Source organism: Flavobacterium sp. (assembly GCF_044373165.1). Lineage (GTDB taxonomy): Bacteria > Bacteroidota > Bacteroidia > Flavobacteriales > Flavobacteriaceae > Flavobacterium. The sequence goes on along the minus strand of NZ_JBILQL010000003.1, from coordinate 7,548 downwards.
AATTGGAACGAAGGCGTAATCAAATTGTACGACAGTTTTACCAATGACTTTTTGTATCCGGACGTAAATAAAATTTTGCTCTTCGCCGAAAATCACGATACCAATCGCCTCAATGAAGTGTATAAAAACGACTTCAAAAAATACCAAATGGCTATGACAATTATTGCCACTGTTCGAGGTATTCCGCAAATTTATTATGGCTCCGAAATTGGTATGGCAGGCGACAAAAACAAAGGGGACGGCGACATCCGCAGAGATTTTCCAGGCGGATGGAATGGCGATACCAACAATGCGTTCACCAAAGTGGGTAGAACCGAAGAACAAAACAAATATTTTGATTTTACCGCTAAACTATTCAATTGGCGTAAAAACAAAACGGTAATCCACAACGGCAAAACGACACATTACATTCCTGAAAACAATGTTTATGTGTATTTCCGTTACAACGAGAAAGAGAGTGTTATGGTTGTGGTAAACAATAATGAAGAAAAACAAACTTTCAAAACCAATAGATTCCAGGAAAATCTAAAAAATTACCCTTCAGGAAAAGATGTGTTAAGCGACGCTTCTTTTGATTTAAAAAATGATATTACTATTGAAGGCAAATCGGTTTTGGTACTGGAATTAAAATAATTTAAACCATTAAGAAGTTAAGAATGAAATAAGTTTCATTAAGTCTTAACTATTCTTAATGCAAGAAACTTAACTTCTTAATGTTAAAAAGAAAATGAAGAAACTTTTTCTATTATTACTAATTACCGCTATTGCATTCGCCCAGAATGCCAATAGAAATTACCTTTCACACAGCTGGAAAAACAATCTATTGGAAGTAAAAACTTCAGACGGAACTTATCGCATCAAACCGTACTCGGATAAAATCATTGAAACGTCTTTCATCCCAAACGGCGAAGTATTCAATCCGAATTCACATGCCGTAATCAAAACACCGGAAAAAGTTTATGCCAATGTTTCAAAATCAGCTACTGCTATCTCGCTGGTAACCAACAACATTACGGTAGTCATCAACAAAGCACCTTTCCGCATTACTTATTCGAATCAAGGCAAGGTTTTACTGTCTGAAAAAAACGGTTACTTCAAAAAAGACAGCACCGAAGTTTTACAATTCAATCTGGACAATTCTGAAGTTTTATTTGGCGGTGGCGCAAGAGCTCTGGGCATGAACCGTCGCGGGAATCGTTTAGCGTTGTACAACAGAGCCCATTATGGTTATGAAACCCGAGCCGAGCTAATGAACTTCTGTATACCTTTGGTTTTGTCGTCCAAATTATATGCTGTGCATTTCGACAACGCGGCGATAGGCCATTTGGATTTAGACAGTAAAAAGAACAATACGTTAGAATACGAAACCATTTCGGGCCGAAAAACCTATCAAGTCATTGTAGGCGATACTTGGGAAGATTTGGTAACCAATTATACCGATTTAACCGGAAAACAACCGATGCCGGCTCGTTGGACTTTAGGCAATTTCTCCAGTCGTTTTGGCTATCATACGCAAGAGGAAGTAGAAAAAACAATTAACCGATTCAATTCCGACGGCATTCCGGTAGATGCGATTATCCTCGATTTGTATTGGTTTGGCAAAACCGTTCAAGGCACGATGGGGAATCTCGATTGGGACAAAGACCAATTCCCGAATCCCGAAAAAATGATAGCCGATTTGAAGGCGAAAGGCGTAAAAACCATTTTAATCACCGAACCTTTCATTTTAACTACCTCATCGAAATGGCAAGAAACCGTCGATAAAAAAATATTAGTGACCGATAAATCCGGAAAACCGGCCACTTGGGATTTCTACTTCGGAAACACCAGTGTAGTCGATATTTTTAAACCCGAAGGAAAAGATTGGTTCTGGACTATCTACAAACGCTTAATCAACCAAGGCGTTGGCGGCATGTGGGGCGATTTGGGCGAACCGGAAGTTTTCCCTTCCAAAGCCATGACCATTGCCGGAAAAGCAGATGAAGTGCACAATATTTATGGTCACCATTGGGCCAAATTAATCGCTGACGGTTACCAAAAAGATTTTCCAAACCAAAGACCATTTATCCTGATGCGCGCCGGTTATTCGGGTTCGCAACGTTTCGGAATGATGCCTTGGAGTGGAGACGTTTCCAGAAGTTGGGGCGGATTACAATCCCAAATGGAAATCGCAATGCAAATGGGAATGCAAGGCATGGCTTATATGCACTCGGATTTAGGCGGATTTGCAGGCGATTATTTCGACAACGAACTGTATTTGCGTTGGTTGCAATATGGCGTTTTCAATCCGATTTTCCGACCTCATGCGCAAGAAGACGTAGCGTCTGAAGTGACTTATAAAGATGTTCATACGAAAGCTAAAGCCAAAAAATCGGTTGAGTTGCGTTACCAATTGATGCCTTACAATTACACTTTGACTTTCGATAACAACCAAAAAGGAACACCGTTAATGCGACCGTTATTCTTTGAAGAACCAACGAATGAAAAGTTACTCAACGAAAAGGAAAGCTATCTATGGGGCAATGCCTTTTTGGTAAAACCAATTACCAAAGCCGGCGTAACTTCAACAGAAGTGTATTTCCCAAAAAGCAACAATTGGTTTGATTTTTATTCAGGAAAAAAATTCAATGCCGGTACTACTGAAACTGTAAAAGTGGAAGAAACATCTATCCCAACTTTCGTTCGCGGTGGTAGTTTTATTCCAATGATTGAAACCATACAAAATACATCAAAATATTCGGTGGACAACTTCAATTTACACTTCTATTTTGACGAAACGGTAAAAAATTCCAGCGGAAAATTATACAACGACAACGGCGAAACTCCGCAGGCTTTTGAAAAAGGACAGTATGAAATGTTGAATTTCAATAGCAATAACAATGGCAAAGAATTGGTTATAAAACTAACGGCAACCGTTGGCAAAAACTATACGTCAACCGACAAAACTGTTTCAGTATTGATTCACAACATTAAAGCCAAACGCATCTTTGTTAACGGACAAGAAATGGTTTTCAAAACCTTTAACGAACCTATACAAATTCCGGTAACTTGGAAAAAAGGCACAACTCCTGAAATTAAAATTGAATACTAGATTTATGAAAAACATACTGCTTACCCTATCCGCTACTCTCCTATTGATTGGTTGTAATTGTACCAAAGAAGCGACTTCAAAACAAACAGTTTCCTCTCAAACACCTTTCATTTGGGAAAGTGCCAATGTCTACTTTCTTTTAATCGATAGATTCCAAAATGGGAACACAGCCAACGATAAAATCATCAATCGCAACAAACCAACCGGCGTGTTGCGTGGCTTTGAAGGAGGCGATATTCGCGGGGTAATTCAAAAACTGGACGAAGGTTATTTTACGAATCTCGGAATCAACGCCATTTGGATGACACCGGTGGTAGAGCAAATTCACGGTTCAGTAGATGAAGGCACCGGAAACACTTATGGTTTTCACGGGTATTGGACGAAAGATTGGACAGCAGTCGACCCAAGTTATGGTACGAAAGCAGATTTAAAGGAGTTAGTAGATAAAGCCCACGCCAAAGGCATCAGAATAATGTTGGACGCAGTAATCAATCACACCGGTCCGGTAACCGAATTGGATCCGGTTTACCCAAGCGATTGGGTTCGCACTTCGCCTAAATGTACTTACCAATCTTACGACACTTACATCAATTGTACACTAGTAGAAAACCTTCCTGATGTTAAAACCGAAAGTAACGAAAACGTGGCTTTACCGCCCATGTTAGCTGAAAAGTGGAAAAAAGAAGGTCGCTATGAAGAAGAAGTAGCCGAATTGGACGCGTTCTTCAAAAAAACCGGTTATCCTCGCGCACCAAAATATTACATCATGAAATGGCTTTCGGATTATATCACCGATTATGGGATTGATGGTTACCGAGTGGATACCGCCAAGCATACCACTGAAGATGTTTGGGCCGATTTCAAAAAAGTATGTGATAGGGCTTTCGCCGAATTCAAAAAGAACAATCCGACTAAAGTATTAGACAACAATAGTTTCTTTACCGTTGGAGAAGTTTACGGTTATAATATCGGAGCTAAAAAACAATATGATTTTGGGGATAAAAAAGTGGATTATTATGCTAACGGTTTCACCGGATTAATCAATTTCGACTTTAGAAATGAAGCCAAAATGAACTACGAAGCGTTGTTCTCCAAATATTCCAACATCTTGCAAAACGACTTAAAAGGCAACACGGTAATGAACTACGTAACGTCACACGACGACGGCTATCCTTTTGATAAAAAACGAGAAAAAATCTTTGAAGCCGGAACCAAATTATTATTAACCCCGGGAATTTCTCAAGTCTATTACGGAGACGAAACTGCTCGTTCCCTAGAAATCGCAGGCTCACAAGGCGATGCTACTTTGCGTTCGTTTATGAATTGGGACGATTTAAAAGTAGACCGCATCAAAAACCAATTGTTGATGCACTATCAACTATTAGGAACCTTTAGAAATAACCATCCTGCGGTTGGCGCCGGTGTTCACCAAATGATTTCACAAACCCCTTACGTTTTCAGTAGAAGTTATACAAATAGAAATTACAATGACCAAGTAGTAGTTGGATTGGATTTGCCAATAGGCAAAAAAGAAGTCTCCGTCGGAACTGTTTTTGCCAATGGCACTAAAGTGAAAGATGCTTATGCTAATGTAACAACTGTGGTAGAAAATGGCAAAGTGATTTTGGACACCAATTTTACTATTGTTTTACTAGAGAAATTGTAACCGGAAAATTTTACCATAAAGAAGTTAAGGGAAATTAAGATTTCCATTAAGGCTTAACTAAACTTAATGGAAACCTTAATCTCTTAATGTTGAAAACCATGCTCAAAATAGGTCATCGCGGAGCGAAAGGTCATCTAGCCGAAAATACTTTGGCTTCCTTTCAAAAAGCTATTGATTTGGGCGTTGACATGATTGAACTGGATATTCAACTAAGTTTGGATAAAATCCCTATGGTCATCCACGATACAACTGTTGACCGAACGACTTCGAGCACTGGTTTAGTGACTGATTTTAGTGCCAAAGAATTACAGCAATTAGGTATTCCCACTTTGGCAGGCGTATTCGAATTGGTTCAAAATCGATGTGACATTAATGTTGAAATCAAAGCGTTTTCTGCTACGCAAAGCGTTTTGAATTTGATTGCCAAAAATATTTTCGACAAAAACAAAATCCTGATTTCCAGCTTCGATTGGAATGCTTTGCAGGAAGTTCGGTTTCACGATGAGAACATTAGAATTGGCGTTTTAACGGAGACTGATTTAGACTTGGCGCTGGCTTTCGCCAAATTTATAAAAGCGTATTCGATTCATCCTTATTACCATTTGTTAACCGCGGAAAAGGTTCAGAAAATCAAAGACAAACAGTTTAAAGTTTTTCCATGGACGATAAATGAGCCGGAAGATATTACCTTTGTCCAATCGTTAAACGTTGACGGTATCATCACCGATTTTCCGGAAAGACTATGAACTCAAACTATGACATTATAATTGTAGGCGGCGGTGCGGCTGGTTTTTTTACGGCCATCAACATCGTTGAAAACAATCCGAAACTGAAAGTCGCCATTTTAGAACGCGGCAAAACCGTGTTGGAAAAAGTCCGTATTTCCGGCGGCGGAAGATGTAATGTCACTCACGCTTGTTTTGTGCCAAATGATTTGGTCAAATTTTATCCGCGTGGCGAAAAAGAATTGCGCGGTCCGTTTCACCAATTTTGTTCGGGCGATACGATTGAATGGTTTGAAAAGCATGGCGTCGAATTGAAAATTGAAGACGATGGCAGAATGTTCCCGACTTCAGATTCCTCTCAAACCATCATCGACTGTTTTTTGGGCTTGACCCATAAATTAAAAATTGAGGTCCTAACCGGTCAAAGTGTACAATCGCTTTTTCACGGAGACAATTACTGGAAAGTGGAAACGCATCACGAAACCTATTCTTGCCAAAAATTAGTCATGACCACCGGTAGCAATCCTAAGATTTGGGAACTGCTCGAAAGCATGAACCATACTATAATTCCACCCGTGCCTTCCCTATTCACTTTTAATATCAAAGATGCTCGCATTAAAGATTTGATGGGCGTTTCGGCATTTGCTAATGTAAAAGTAAAAGGCACTAAACTGGAGGCTTCCGGACCATTATTGATTACCCATTGGGGCATGAGCGGACCGGGAATTTTGAGACTTTCGGCTTGGGGTGCGATTATTTTGGCAGAGAAAAAATACCAGTTTGTAATCGAAATTAATTGGCTCAACGATGTCACTTTTGAGGAAGCTATAGACATTTTGAAAGAACTCAAACAAGAACATGCTAAGAAAGTCGTGAATAAGAAATCGCCTTTTGACTTTCCTAACCGACTTTGGGAAAGCTTGGTTTTGGCTTCCGCGATTGATAACGAAACCAAATGGGCCGATTTGACTAAAATGCAATTGACAAATTTGGCGAACCAACTCACCAACGGCCAATTTCAAGTGAATGGCAAAAGCACTTTTAAAGAAGAGTTTGTTACCGCTGGTGGCGTCGACTTAAGAGAAATCAACTTCAAAACGATGGAAAGCAAGTGGCACGAAAACTTATATTTTGCCGGAGAAATTGTCAATATCGATGCGATTACCGGCGGATTTAATTTCCAAAATGCATGGACTAGCGGGTTTATTGTGGCTAATTCGATTATCACATCATGAAAAAAACAATTGCTATTTCATTCCTCCTTTCAGCACTTCTTTTATTGGGAAGTTGTAAGGCTTCAAAGCCAAATGGTTTTCAATTGACTAAAAATTACCAGCCGGATGATCTCGAATTGTATCAGGCAATTGTAAAACAAGACAGTGTATTCTTTGACGCTTACAATCATTGCGACACAAAATTTGAAATCTATGCGGATTTCTATGCAGATGACATCGAGTTTTACCACGACCAAGGCGGTTTATCCGACTCCAAAAAAGACATCCTTGAAGGAACTAAAAAAAATATTTGCGGTAAAGTCACGCGAACGCTCGTTCCGGGCAGCATAGAAGTTTATCCTATTAAAGATTACGGTGCTATTGAAATTGGACTACATTCTTTCAGCAATAACACCAATCCACCGAACGAGCCCAAAAAAATCAGTCGCTTTACTATTTTTTGGAAGCTAATCAATGGGCAATGGAAAATTGCTAAAGTGATTAGTTTACATTAAATGCAAATTAATTATTTAACCACCAAATACTGGCATTCAAAACGGTTGCAAAACTCACCCATCCCAAATAAGGAAGCAATAGCAATGCCGCCGTTCTGTCAATTTTTTTGAATTGGTTGTAGGTTTCAAATATCATTAACCAAAGCAACACAATTTCTATTAAGGCCAACAAAGGATTGTGCAAACCAAAAAACAAATAAGACCAAAGGGCATTCAAACCTAATTGAATGATAAAAAACATAAAAGCTTTTTTTACAGTCGCTTCATCCGTTTCAATTCGGTTCCAAATCATCCCACCGGCAACACCCATCATAATGTACAATACTGTCCAGACCGG
>NZ_JBILQL010000027.1:0-27347 GCF_044373165.1 Flavobacterium sp. | reverse complement strand
GAGAGGTGTCCGAGTGGTTGAAGGAGCAAGCCTGGAAAGTTTGTATGTGGGTAACTGCATCGAGGGTTCGAATCCCTTCCTCTCTGCGATGAAAACCGAAGCGAAAGCTTCGGTTTTCTTTTTACAGCAAAAAATTGGAAAGTTCACTTTCTAATTTTTTGCTGTAAAAAGAAAACAGCCATTGTAAATGGCTAGGTTTTCATCGACAGTATCCCCACTGCGGATCACCGCAGGTAATCCTGATTATTAAAGTCCACTTTCTAATTTTTTGCTGTAAAAAGAAAACAGCCATTGTAAATGGCTAGGTTTTCATCGACAGTATCCCCACTGCGGATCACCGCAGGTAATCCTGATTATTAAAGTCCACTTTCTAATTTTTTGCTGTAAAAAGAAAACAGCCATTGTAAATGGCTAGGTTTTCATCGACAGTTTCCCCACTGTGGATCACCGCAGGTAATCCCTTTCACTTTCCAATTTAAAGGAATTATTTATTTTCAATAGTTTATCGTGGAAACCGAAAATACAACGATTGTTTATTCCATTGAATTACCGTACATTCGCTCTACAGAAGTTTAGGCCATGAGAATCAAAATCCTTTTTTTACTCTTGTTTTCCGCATTAAGTACTTTTTCTCAAAATGTGGAAACCGATTTTGACGCACCTGATTCTTTATTTCGTGAAGATCAATTTTACTTCAATATTACTTATAATACTTTACAAAAACGTCCGGATGGTTTGAAGCAAAATAAATTCTCCCCCGGGTTTTCAGCCGGTTATTTGCGAGATATGCCTTTAAATTCGGCAAGAACTTTTGGGATTGCTGCAGGACTTGGTTATTCATTATCTGTTTACAATCAAAACTTGGGTATTTTTGAAAACAGTAGCACCACGACATATCAAATTTTAAATGCTGAAGGAGTTGCGGTTTCTAAAGATAAACTTTCACTACACTGTGTCGATTTACCCATAGAAATACGTTGGAGAAATGCTACTCCTGAAAGTCATAAATTTTGGCGAGTTCACCTTGGAGTTAAATTGAGTTATTTGGTGGCGAGTCATTATAAATTGGTCTCTACAGAAGGCAATTTGGTTAGTCGTAATTTAAGAGATTTAAACGATTTTCATTACGGATTGTATTTAACCACGGGCTGGAATACTTGGAATATTTATGCGTATTACGGATTAAACCCCGTTTTTAAGTCGGTTGCTAAAATTGATGGCCAATCTATCGATATGAACGCAGCTAATTTTGGTTTGATGTTTTACATCTTATAACCAAAGGTGAAATAAGCCTAGTTGGGGTATTATGCCACACAAAAAACCTATCATCAACTCTTTATTCGTATGCGCTTTCATTACCAAACGAGAGGAAGCTACTAAGCCGTTCAATACTACCAAAAACGCCACTAAACTCACAGTGTTCAATTCGTTTTTCAAACTTAACCCAATTACAAATACAGTTAAAGCACTGATGCCAATCATGTGAATACTTGCTTTTATTTTAGCATACAACAACAAAAAGCCCAAAGCAGCACTGATAATTCCGCCTAAGAAAAAATAATGAAGAGGTGGAAATACATCTGTTGTGATGCTTTTTTGGATTAAAACGGTCAGCAAGCAAATGTGTAAAATCAACGGAATCTTCCGATGCGATAGATCGGAAAGCATGATGCTGTCAATTTTGCCGAATGTACGCAAAAGGTAGAAAAAAGCGATAGGCAAAAAGAAAGTGATAATGATGACCTGCAGAAACAAGACTAAATATTGTCCGAAAGTCATATAACCCGAGTCGAGCCAAACAAAAAAAAGCGTTCCCAAAAGCGGAACAAAAATAGGGTGTAAGGCGTACGAGAAAAACGGAAGAAATTTTTTCAAGGCGATTTGGTTTTTAAATCTTCTTCCTCATTCTCGCCACAGGAATATCCAATAATTCGCGGTATTTGGCAATCGTTCTTCGGGCAATCGGATAGCCTTTTTCTTTTAAGATGTCTGCCAATTGATCGTCCGGAAGTGGTTTCGATTTGTCTTCTTCTTCGATTACCGTTTTGAGGATTTTTTTGATTTCAAGCGTAGAAACGTCTTCGCCTTGATCGTTTTTCATCGCTTCCGAAAAGAACTCTTTAATCAGTTTGGTGCCGTAAGGCGTATCCACATACTTGCTGTTCGCCACACGAGAAACCGTAGAAATATCCAAACCAACCATATCCGCTATGTCTTTCAAAATCATGGGTTTTAGTTTGGTTTCTTCACCGTCTAAAAAGTATTCTTGTTGGAAATGCATAATGGCATTCATCGTCACAAAAAGCGTTTCTTGGCGCTGTCTGATTGCATCGATAAACCATTTGGCCGAATCCAATTTTTGTTTGATAAACTGCACCGCATCTTTCTGTTGGTGTGTTTTGTCTCGCGAGTCTTTGTATGTCTGCAACATTTCCTGATAATCTTTGGAAACGTGTAACGTAGGTGCATTTCTGCCGTTCAAAGTCAACTCTAATTCACCGTCTACAATTCGGATGGCAAAGTCGGGCACAATTTGTTCCACCACACGGCTACTACTGTCAAAAGAACCACCCGGTTTTGGGTTTAGTTTTTCAATTTCCTCTATGCCTTTTTTCAAGCGTTCTTGGGTAATCTCGTATTTGTTGAGTAACTTTTCGTAGTGTTTTTTGGTGAAGGCGTCAAATTGGTTTTCAATAATGTCGATGGCCAATGCAACATATTCCGTTGGGGTTTTGTGTTTTAGTTGCAATAACAAACACTCTTGTAAATCTCGAGCACCAACTCCGGCTGGTTCTAATTCGTGGATAATGTGAAGGATTTTTTCCACCACTTTTTCATCGGTATAAATGCCTTGGGTAAAGGCCATATCATCCACCATATCAGCGATACTTCTTCTCAAATAACCGTCATCATCAATACTTCCCACCAAAAATTCGGCAATATCCCGTTGTTCATCCGTCAAAATAAAGGTATTCAACTGATTGATCAAATCCTGATGAAAACTTACCGGCGCTGCAAAAGGCATTTCACGGTCGTCATCGTCGTCGCTGTAATTGTTGGCCTGTAATTTATAATCGGGTGTTTCGTCGTCGCTTAAATATTCGTCAATGTTGATTTCGTCGGCTTCGATGCTGTCATTGTCATCAAATTCATCGTAATCATCATTGTTATCGAATTCGTCTTTCTCATACAATTCTTCCTCTTCTTTACCGCTTTCTAAAGCCGGATTCTCTACCAATTCCTCTTTGAGCCTTTGTTCAAAAGCTTGCGTAGGCAACTGAATTAACTTCATCAGCTGTATCTGCTGTGGAGATAATTTTTGGGAGAGTTTTAGATTTAGGAATTGTTTTAACATAAAAAAAGGTGCTGAGATACTAAGGCACTGAGTTTAATCGAATTAATTGATTGTTTTTTTAATCTTAGAACCTAAGTGCCTTAGCACCTTAGTCCCTTTTTATTAAAATTCTGCATTCTGAGGCGTTCTCGGAAACGGAATTACATCACGAATATTGCTCATTCCGGTTACAAAAAGTACTAATCTTTCAAAGCCTAATCCGAAGCCTGAGTGTACGGCCGAACCAAATCGACGTGTGTCTAAATACCACCACAATTCTTCTTCATCGATACCGATGGCTTTCATTTTTTCGACCAACACCTCGTAGCGTTCTTCTCTTTGTGAGCCGCCAACGATTTCTCCAATACCCGGAAACAAGATGTCCATAGCGCGAACGGTTTCTCTGCCCGGCTCGGTATTGTCGTTCAGACGCATGTAGAAGGCTTTAATTTTGGCTGGATAATCAAACAAAATTACCGGACATTTGAAGTGTTTTTCTACTAAGAAACGCTCGTGTTCCGATTGTAAATCGGCACCCCATTCTTCAATTAAATATTGGAATTTCTTCTTTTTATTCGGAGTAGAATCTCTTAAAATGTCTATCGCTTCCGTGTAAGATACGCGTTTAAAGTCATTGTTCAACACAAAGTTCAACTTTTCTAACAAAGCCATTTCGCTGCGTTCCGCTTGTGGTTTTTGTTTTTCTTCGTCTAACAATCGACCTTCCAAAAATTTCAAATCATCGGCACATCTTTCTACAGCATATTGGATTACAAATTTGATGAAGTCTTCCGCCAAATCCATATTGTCGATCAAATCGTTAAACGCTACTTCCGGCTCAATCATCCAAAACTCGGCTAAGTGACGTGAAGTGTTAGAGTTTTCCGCACGGAATGTTGGTCCGAAAGTATAAATCTGACCCAATGCCATCGCAAAAGTTTCCCCTTCTAACTGACCGGAAACGGTTAAATTGGTGTGTTTTCCGAAGAAATCTTTTTTGTAATCGATTTGTCCGTCTTCCGTTCTTGGCAAACTGTCTAACGGTAAAGCGGTTACTTGGAACATTTCGCCGGCACCTTCAGCATCGGCACCGGTGATGATTGGTGTATTGACATATACAAATCCGCGTTCTTGAAAGTAAGTGTGAACGGCATGAGCCAATACAGAACGCACACGCATGATGGCTCCGAACGCATTGGTACGAACTCTTAAATGCGCATTTTCTCTTAAAAATTCCAAAGAGTGTTTTTTAGGTTGCATAGGGAATTTCTCCGCATCGCAGTCACCAAGGATTTCTAATTGGGCAACTTGGATTTCATATTTTTGTCCGGCACCCTGACTTTCAACCAATTGTCCGGTTAAAGCCACTGCTGTTCCGGTATTGATTCTTTTCAGAGTTTCTTCCGATGTGTTTTCAAAATCGACTACACATTGTAAATTATGGATCGTTGAACCATCGTTCAAAGCAATAAATTGGTTGTTTCTAAAAGTTCTTACCCAACCTTTTACGGTTACTTCATAATTCGTTTTATCGCTGCTCAGTAAGTCTTTTACTTTTGAATGTCTCATTTAAATATCAGATATTAAATTGTAAATAGTAGATTGTATAATCTTAACGCAAATATAAATTATTTATTGTTTTTTTCTAACGCATCAATCTCTTCATCAGTATGTTCTAATATGTCGATGGTTGGTTCTGGTAATTCTTGTTGGTTGGCCAATGTTTTGTTTAACGAAAGCACTAACGAAGGCAATAATACAAGGTTCGAAAGCATTCCGAAAGAAAGCGTCAAGGCTACCAATCCGCCTAAAGCTACTGTTCCGCCAAAGCTGGACAACATGAATACTGAAAATCCGAAGAACAATACGATAGAGGTATAAAACATACTAATACCGGCATCATCAAAAGTGGCAAAAACCGATTTTTTGATTTTCCAATCGTTGCGCGACAATTCCAATCGGTATTGTGCCAAGAACCGTAGTGTATCGTCCACAGACATTCCAAAGGCAATTCCGAATACCAATAACGTTGACGGTTTTAGCGGAATCCCTAAAAAGCCCATTAAACCGGCGGTCATGATTAGCGGTAATAAATTCGGTATAATAGACACCAAAACCATTTTAAAAGAACGGAACATAATAGCAACCAATCCTCCGGTTAAGAAAAAGGCAAACAACAAAGACGACAGTAAGTTGTCGAGCAAATATTTTGTGCCTTTTTGGAATACCGATGGCTTTCCGGTGATGATTACTTCATATCTGGGTGAAGGGAAAAGTTTGTCGACTTTATTGCGGATATGTGCTTCAATGGCTTCCATCTTTTCGCCGTTTTCGTCTTTGATAAAAGTGGTCATGCGGGCGACACTACCATCTGAAGAAATATAACTTTTAAGTTGGTTGTCTTTGGTGCCTTTAATGGAATTCTTGATATAAGGCAATAAAAACATTTCTTCATTTGAAGACGGTAAGGCATAAAAATCGGGATTGCCGTTGTAATAAGCTTGGTTGAAACTTTTGGCGATGTTAACAATCGATAAGGGTTTTGAAAGCTCGGGAACATCGATGATGGTTTGTTCCAATTCTTCCATTCTACGCAAGTTGCTGCCTTTCATGGCACCGTTTTTTCGCTTGGTATCAATCATGATTTCCAAAGGCATTACGCCATCGAACTCTTTTTCAAAGAAGCGTATGTCTTCAAAAAAAGCGGTTTTCTTGGGCATATCTTCGATAATACTTCCGGAGATTTTGATTTTATTGATGCCGACTATACCAAAAACCAACAAACAAATCGACGTAATGTAAACGCCCAAGCGGTTGTATTTTACGGTGTTGACAATCCATTTTAAAAAGGTAGTCAACGATTCGCGCTCTAAATGGCCTAAATGTCGCGGTATTGGCGACGGAATGTAACTGAAAAATATCGGAATAAGCAATAAGCTTAAACTGTAAATCGCCAAAATGTTAATGGTAGTAATTACTCCGAATTCTCTCAACAAAACATTATTAGTGGCTATAAAAGTGGCAAATCCAACTGCTGTAGTAATGTTGGTCATCAAAGTTGCCGTTCCTGTTTTGGTAATCACCCGTTGTAAAGCTTTCGCTTTGTTAGCATGTTTATGGTATTCCTGATGGTATTTGTTGATGAAGAAAATACAATTTGGTATTCCGATAACTATGACCAAAGTGGGTACTAATGCAGTTAATACTGTAATTTCATAACCTAATAATCCCATTAATCCAAAGGACCACATTACCCCAATCATTACCACTATCAGAGAGATTAATGTAGCTCGGAAAGAGCGGAAAAAGTAAAAGAAAATCAACGCAGTGATTAGCAATGCAGCGCCAATGAACAGGCCAATTTCATCGATGATGGTTTTAGCGTTTAAAGTTCGGATATACGGCATGCCCGATGCGTGGAGGTCGATTTGAGTTGCCTTTTCAAATTTTTCAATGGCCGGAATCAAATCGTTTAAAACGTAATCTTTTCGGGCTTTGGTGTTTACAATTTTCTTGTCAAGGTAAATGGCCGAACGAACAGCGCCGGTTTTTTTATTGAACAACAATCCTTCATAAAACGGCAATCGGGTAAACAATTCGGTTTTGATGGCTTTCAGGTAGTTTTCATCCTGAACTTTATTTGAATCTACCAAAGGCTTGAGTTCGAAAGTCTCTAACGAATCGTTTTTGGTAAGTTTTTGCAAGTTGTCAACCGAAACCACCAAACTTACTTCTTTGTGTGATTTGATGGTTGTCATTAATTCGCTCCAAGCTTGGTAAACTTTTGGTGTAAAAAGGCGATTGTCTTTGGTGGCAATGACAATCAAATTGCCTTCTTCGCCAAATTTATCCAAGAATTTTTGATAGTCGACATTGACTTTATCATCGGCCGGAATCAGATTGGCCTCGGTTTGGGTAAAACGAATGTTTTTCCATTGCATTGAAAGGAGCACGGTAATCAGAATAATACCGCCCAAAATGACAATTCTGTTTCTCAGAATAATTCGGGCCACCAATTCCCAAAAACCAATACCTAACAACTTTTTCATAAAACCTAAAATGGGTTGCAAAGGTAATCAAAACCTCAAAAAATTCGGATGATATAGAGTAAAGTTTTCTTAATTTTTGCTTTAATTTTAATGCTGATTTTAATTAATAGTTATCGATGTAAAAAAAGTTAAAAAAATACGTGGCTTTTTAGCATCTTTGTAAACACAAGCACAACTTTTTTCGGATGAGAAACTTAAAAAACACTTTGTTTTATCTGATTGTTACCGGCGGTTTTACGGCCTTAATGTATTGGATAATTGAACAGGGAAAACTCTTGGAAGTCGGTCGAAAAATTATTTCGCCTACTTCCTCCGACAGTCAGTGGATACAGTTTTTAAGTTCGCTGTTTCACAACTTGCAACATCCGTTAGCATTATTGCTTGTCCAAATTATCTCTATCGTCATAGTAGCTCGAATTTTCGGTTGGATTTTCAGGAAAATAGGGCAACCTTCTGTAATTGGAGAAATTATTGCCGGAATTGTGCTTGGGCCGTCGTTATTCGGACTGTATTTCCCCGATTTGAAAGAAGCTTTGTTTCCGGTGGCTTCCTTGGGAAATTTGCAAGTATTGAGTCAGGTAGGTTTGATCCTTTTCATGTTTGTTATTGGGATGGAACTCGACTTAAAAGTGCTCAAGAACAAAGCCAATGACGCAGTAGTCATCAGTCATGCCAGTATAGTAATTCCGTTTGCTTTAGGCATCGGATTGTCCTATTTCATTTATCAAAACCCCGAATTTACCCCGGAAGGTGTTGAGTTTTTATCCTTTGCCTTGTTCATGGGAATTGCCATGAGCATCACGGCTTTTCCGGTGTTGGCCCGAATAGTTCAAGAGCGCGGCATCCACAAAACCCGTTTGGGCACCATTGTAATTACTTGTGCCGCTGCAGATGATATTACGGCATGGTGTTTATTGGCGGCTGTAATAGCCATTGTAAAAGCCGGTAGTTTTGTGAGTTCGCTGTACATAATCGGTTTGGCCATTTTGTATGTGTTGATGATGCTTTTTGTGGTCAAACCGTTCTTGAAACGCGTGGGCGATTTGTATGCCAAAAAAGACAACATCAAAAAATCGGTAGTGGCTATTTTTTTCCTAACGTTAATGGTTTCTGCTTATTTGACCGAAGTGATAGGCATTCACGCACTATTCGGAGCTTTTATGGCCGGTGCGATTATGCCTGATATTACTAAATTCAGAAATGTATTTATTGAAAAAGTAGAAGATGTTTCGGTGATTTTATTGTTGCCTTTGTTTTTTGTTTTCACCGGTTTGCGTACCGAAATAGGCTTGATTAACGAACCGTATTTGTGGAAAATTACCGCCTATATTGTATTGGTAGCTGTGGTTGGAAAATTCTTCGGAAGTGCTTTGGCTGCTCGTTTTGTAGGACAAAATTGGAGAGAAAGTTGGACCATTGGTGCTTTGATGAATACCCGCGGATTGATGGAATTGGTTGTATTGAACATTGGATACGAATTAGGGGTTTTATCGCCAAAAGTTTTTACTATGATGGTAATTATGGCTTTGGTAACCACCTTTATGACCGGTCCGGCGCTCGACATCATCAACTTTATTTTTAAGACGAAAGACGTTATTATACCTTCGGAAGTTAAAAAGAATTCGAAGTTCAAAATCTTGATTTCTTTTGGAAACAACGAAAAAGGGAAATCGCTATTGCGCTTGGCCAACAGTTTGGTAAAAGGGCAACCCGAAGCGGCCAATGTTACCGCTATGCACTTGACGATGAGTGATGAAATGCATGCTTTTAACATTGAAGAATACGAAAAAGAGACCTTTGAACCTATAGTCAAAGAATCGAAAAAACTCAACCAAGAAATCACTACTATTTTCAAAGCAACCGGTGACATTGAGACCGATATCGCAGATGTTGCTTTTGAAGGCCAATACGATTTGGTTTTGGTAGGCTTAGGAAAGTCCATTTTCGAAGGCACTATTTTGGGGAAAGTATTAGGCTTTACCTCAAGGATAATTAACCCCGACCGATTGTTAGACAAATTCAAAGGGAAAGAAGGCTTGTTTGAAAATTCTCCTTTCGACGACAGAACGCGTTTAATTATTTCCAAAACCAAAACGCCGCTGGGGATTTTGATAGATAAGGATTTGCAACAAGTTAACAAAGTATTCTTAGGGATTTACAGTGTTGGCGATGTATTCCTGATTGATTATGCGCAAAGATTAATGCAAAACAATCAGGCGCAAGTCACTATTTTAGACAATAACGACCACACCAAAAACAACTTTTTAATTCAGAATTCACTCGAAGCTTTAGAACAAAAACACGGCGATAAGTTTGATGTTTTTCAGCCCAATCAAATCAATAAACCGTTTTTATTGGAGCAGGATTTAGTGATTTTCAGTTTGGAAACTTGGAAGAAGTTAGTCGATGATGAGGTTTCTTGGCTACAAGACATTCCTTCGGTTTTGATAGTAAAACCATAAGCTGAAAATCTCAAAAAAGGAAAAGGCAAAATTCTGATGGTCAATGAGTATTGGGATTTTTTATAATCCTAAATCCAAAACAAAACTCAATTTAATAGCAATGTTGTCCTCTAAACGCGCTAATTGGTTTGGTCCGTAGCGATAGAATCCGGTTAATCCGAAGCCTTTGTAAATTTGGTTCAATTCGATACCCGACTCGAAGAAACCTTGGTCAAGCGTTTTGAATTCGATGCCGATATGGTCTTCGGGGTTTTTAAGATTTCCCCAAGCCATTCGGGTAACCAATACTAAAGAAGGTTTGACTTTTTTAAACAGTTCGACGCGTTTGAAACCATGTTTGAACTGTAACATCACAAATTCGCTCGAGAAAAATTCATTGAAATACATCGTTTCAAAACTGTTTTTACCGGCAATGGTGATTCTTTGCAACAAATTGTCTTTGGTCAAATTATTAGGCGAAGTATTGTACAAATGTGTCAAAGGCAAGTCGCCAAAAACATAACCGGCCTGGACTAAAACCGCCGATTTTTGTCCGTTTAAATATTTCTTTTCATACTCAATTCTGGTATCAATCTTTCCGAATTCAAAGTCGTTGTTGAATAAATTCGACAAAGATTTAGTAAACTGAAAGGTGAATTTAGGGTAGCGTTTTTCAAATTCGATTTTGCCGTTTGGGGTTTGCATATAATCGCTAAACGGATTCCATTGGAGAGAAACCATCGCCGAGGTTATGGCAAACTTTTGATACAATTGGTTGTTGTTGGCAAAAGTATAATCAAACAAAGGCATTACATCGCTGTGGGTAATTTGCCAAATGCTTTCGGTTTTCGGGATGATTTTGGTTTCTACAAAAGCGCGCCAAGTTTGGTGGTTGTAAAAAGTACTGATGTTGATCGGTCGCGGATCATACAATTTGAAAACCCTTTTGTCAATCGCAAAATTGGTACTCGCAATTTCCCGAACATCATCGGTGAATGAGCCACCAATCCAGGAATTGGAAAAATTCCCTAGGCGAACGGCACTGCCCAAATGGTATTTGATTTCTTCATCTTTTAAGCCGTAAGCAGTATACCCTTCCAAACGTACTTTTTTAGAAAACTGTTCGTTGGTTACACCACCAAGTCCCAAACGGAAACCTTCGTAGTTGTTGTAACTCAATAAATAGCGCAAGTCAAAGTCAAACGGACCAAAAGGCAAATAGCCGTTGATGATTTTTCGGCCAAACTTGATTTTTTTCTCAATCTTTTCTTTAGTAACCAAGCTGTCTAAAACGATATACGTTCTCTCGCTTCTAGTATCCAAACTATTGGTTCTGTTTTGTTGCCAAAAAACTTCCTCTTTGTTGTTGGCATTGTCTTTTACATCGATGGCTATGGATGATTTTTTGATTTTCAGTTGGGGATTGATTTCTACATCATACACTTGCATTTCAGAGGTCAGATAAGTGAAATCAGAAGCTTTTTTCCCGGTTTTGTTTTCCTCCTCATTTTCAGCAGTAAATTCTATTCGACCTCCTAAAACTGCGGTTGGTTCTTTGCTTTTGCCTTTAATAATTTTGAAATTTTTGCGTATGGGAAACCAAATATTTTCTGTTTTAAGATAAATAAATTCATGTGTTCCGGTAATGTTTAAAACACTGCGAATGCGCATAACGGCTTTGGCTACAGCATAGTTTTCACGGTCAATGTACAACAAGCCTTCTAATCCTTTTCTACTGATCTTATTTTTGAAGTAAACCACAAATACTTCACGGTTTTCGACAATGGTAGTGTCTAAAATTTTATACCGATATTCTTTAAGTGCATTCTCAGAAATGGGACTTTTGTACTTGGTTTCAAACAGCTCGTATTTGTCGTCGTACACCGATGATGATTGCAAACTAAAGCCTAACAACTCGTAAATCGGCTCTTTAAATCCAGCCATTTTGGTACCGAGTATGGTTTCTTTGAGTATGGGTTTCTCGAATTGGAATTGGGACACTTTTTCGGTTAGAAACAAATGCTGTTTGGCAATGAGTTTTTTGAATTTGTAATCGGAGGAATCTATTTTGACTATCTTATCTTTGGTAACATAATCCGCAAAAAGAGTGTCGATTTTTCCCGAAATAGAATCGGGATTGGCGGTTACCAAAAGTTTGTTGTAAGTTTTGTATTGAAAGGTATTGAGCTTTTTGAGTGGATTGTTGTTGTTTTTGGCTGATATGACTTTTTTGATAATACCGTTCGCCGGATTTTCAGCATTGATGATTACTTCTTTCAGCGCATCGGTTTCCGGAAAAAGTAATAGGGTGAAGAAAGTTTTGTTTTCAAAAATGGAAAGGGTTTGGGTGCGATAACCCACATAAGAAACTTTCAAAACTTCGGGTTGAGTTGCCAAAAGCAGACTGAATTTCCCGTCAACATCAGCAATGGAAACCGTCCCGTTTTCGGTGGCGATGGTGGCAAAAGGTAAAGTTTTTTTGGTTTCTGAATCTTTGACGACACCATTAATTTGAAACTGTGCCTGAAGCGACAAAGTACAAAAAAGAAACAAAAAAGGAAGTAGCTTCATTGGAAAGGTGTTGACACAAAACGGCTTACAAAAATAGGAATAAAAAAATCCGTACGAGACGGATTTTAGTATGGAATTAACAAAAGTTACACTTTCATAATTTCGGCTTCTTTTACGGCCAAATGTTCTTCGATTTTTTTGATAAAAGCATCGGTTAATTTTTGAACATCTTCTTCCGCTTTTTTACAAATATCTTCCGAAGTACCGTCTTTTTCTAATTTTTTGATATCGGTGTTGGCTTCTTTACGGGCGTTTCTGATTCCGATTTTGGCATCCTCTGCTTCCGCTTTGGCTTGTTTGACCAAGTCGCGTCTTCTTTCTTCTGTCAAAGCCGGCACATTGATAATAATGTTGTCGCCATTGTTCATGGGGTTAAACCCAAGATTGGCAATCATGATGGCTTTTTCAATTGGATGCAACATGCTTTTTTCCCAAGGCGTGATGGTGATGGTTCTTGCATCAGGGACATTGATATTGGCCACTTGAGACAATGGGGTTTGTGAACCGTAATAATCAACAAAAACACCGCCCAACATTTGCGGGGAAGCTTTTCCGGCACGGATGTTTAAAAATTCTTTTTCTAAATGCGCAATAGAACCATTCATGGATTCTTTTGTGCTGTCTAAAATAAATTCAATTTCTTCCATTTTTTTAAAAAAGTTTTAGGTTGTTGGTTTTGAGATGTAAGTTTTAACATAGAACCTACAACTTAGAACTCACAACTATATTTTAACTACAGTTCCTATGTTTTCGCCTTCGCAAATTTTTAAGAGATTGCCTTTTTTGTTCATGTCGAATACCACTATCGGTAATTCGTTTTCCTGACTTAAAGTAAAAGCCGTAGTATCCATAACATTCAATCCTTTTTTGAGAACATCTTCAAAAGTGATGCTTTCAAATTTTACGGCGTTCGGGTTTTTCTCCGGATCAGCATCGTAAACGCCATCTACACGAGTTCCTTTTAAAATCACATCGGCATGGACTTCAATACCGCGCAAAACGGCTGCCGTATCTGTAGTAAAATAGGGGTTTCCGGTTCCGGCTCCAAAGATTACAATTCTGCCTTTTTCCAAATGACGTACAGCTCTTCTTTTGATGTAAGGTTCGGCAATGGCTTCAATTTTTAAAGCGGTTTGCAAACGTGTCAACATGCCTTTGTCTTCCAAAGCACCTTGTAAAGCCATTCCGTTAATTACAGTAGCTAACATTCCCATATAATCGCCCTGAACTCTGTCCATGCCATTACTGGCTCCGGCAACTCCTCTAAAAATGTTTCCGCCGCCAATAACGATAGCGATTTCTACACCTTTGTCGTGGATGGCTTTGATTTCGTCAGCATATTCGCCAAGACGATTCGGGTCGATGCCATATTGTTTATCGCCCATCAGCGCTTCACCACTTAATTTTAGAAGAATTCTTTTGTATTTCATTCCCGTTTGTTTTTTTAGTTTGGAGTCATGCTGTCGCTCTTAGCGCTCGAGACATTAGTTGTGTTTTTAGTGTTGCAAATATAAACATATTCTCTTTTTGTATAGTATTCGAAAAAAATAATGTTAAGTAACATTTATTACTTTTTTTATTGGTTATGGTTTGTAGCTTTGTAGCATCAAATTCAAGTTTATATGGAATCCATTATCCGAGGCAGTTTAGCGAAAAGCATTACTTACAACGAATACAGAAATACTATTGATGCCTTGTTGAAAGAAGGTAAATCTACCGGGAACGAGCAATCTGAAGCCCTTACGCATTACTCCGAATTGAACGTAACCCGTATGAATCGTTTGGACAAAACCATTAAAATTACTCCTGAATTTACCCAACAACTCCAACAATGTCAAAACAACTATATTTGGTTAGTGATTTCTGAAGGTTGGTGTGGCGATGCGGCGCAATTGGTTCCTGTATTTCATAAAATGGCTGAACTTTCACCAAGAATTGATTTGAAAATAGCACTCCGCGATGACAATGATGACTTGATGCAACGGTTCCTAACCAATGGTTCCAGAAGTATTCCTAAATTAATTATCATCGATAAAAATACCTTGGAAGTTTTGGGTGATTTCGGACCAAGACCGGAAGGCGCCAAACAATTGATCCTCGATTATAAAGCGGAACACGGAGTAGTGGACGAAACCGCAAAAACCAATTTGCAACTTTGGTATTTGCATGATAAAGGGTTGTCAACCCAACAGGAAGTTATGGAAGTGATGAGGGCAGCCGAATTAAAACACAATGTAGTTTAAACCAATAGAAAAGCTGCCAATACTTTCCGGAGTGATTTTTGAAAAGCCGTACTGACACAATTCTATGTAAAGGCCAAAACCACTTTCATCGTCTTCTAAACCTAAGCTGATTTTTTTAAAAAGGCCGGATAATTTATCGCCGGTAAGGGAAAGACTTCTTCCGTAGCCTATTTCAGTAGTGATTCGGGTGTTTTCGCCTACTCTTGGACTCAAGCGCAATGAACCAAAAACGGGAGCAACAACCAAACCTTTATTAGCTTTCCAGTCGAGGCCGATATTCATACCAACGCCAATCCACTTGTCGTAATGGGTTCCGATTCCGGCTCTGGCACTCAAACCATCTAAAAGAAACCAGGGTTCTTTTTCTCCGGTGTACGGATTGATTTCGCCCGCATATTGATTGACTCTTAAAGGGGAAGAAAGTTCAAATTTTTTGTAAAAAGGTTTGTCGTCTTCCTCAAACAGTTCCGGTTTTACTTCCACTACTTGAGCCCAACCTAGTTGGAACAGCACAAGAAAGCATAGCAATAACTTAAACTTCATCGGCGTTGATTTTTTGTTCAAAGGCTTCCGGACTCATCCCGTTTTCCACAGTATACTCGCCAATCTTTGTTCGGCGCAAAACCGATAAATAGCCACCCGATTGCAAAGCTTTTCCAAAGTCGAATGCCAATGAACGAATGTAAGTACCTTTGCTGCATTTGACTCTGAAATCAATTTCCGGCAAAGCGATTCGGGTAATGTCAAATTCGTAAATGGTGGTTTTTCGGGCTTCGATTTTCACTTCAGAACCTTCGCGTGCGTGCTCGTACAAACGCTTACCGTCTTTTTTAATGGCCGAAAATACCGGAGGCTTTTGGTCGATTTCTCCTAAAAATTGTGGAATGGTTTCTTGGATTAAAGCTTCTGTGATGTGTTCAGTTGGAAATGTAGCATCGACCTCGGTTTCC
Source organism: Flavobacterium sp. (assembly GCF_044373165.1). Classification (GTDB taxonomy): domain Bacteria; phylum Bacteroidota; class Bacteroidia; order Flavobacteriales; family Flavobacteriaceae; genus Flavobacterium. Next base: position 11,759 of record NZ_JBILQL010000027.1, on the reverse strand, counting down.
TTATCGTAGGAAGGCGTGGTGGCGCCCAACACTATGGTTCCGGTATATTCTTTGGCTTGCCCTTGAATTTCGGGAATCATTTTGGTAAACTTTCCGGTGCAAACAATGAGCAGTCCAGTAGCCAGCGGATCTAAAGTGCCGGCATGACCAATTTTGAATTTTTTGGGAAGATCGTATTTTCTTTTTAAAACATACTTCAGTTTGTTCACGGCCTGAAATGAAGACCAAGTGAGCGGTTTGTCTATGAGCAAGACTTGACCTTGCAAAAAATCTTCAGCAGTTTTCAAAAGTTATTTATTTAAAGAGAAATAAATTAGCAAGGCTACACCGGCTATAATTCGGTAATAACCCCAAGGTTTGAAGCCGTATTTTTTGATGATGCCGATGAAAAACTTAATGGCTATCACCGCCACAATAAAAGCCACAACATTGCCCAACAAAAACATTTTCAAATTGTCGGAAGATTGGGTTAACAATTCGTATCCTTTTAATTGCGATACTTCATAGGTTTTCAGGAACAAGGAGTAAGTTGTTACCGCCAACATCGTTGGAACGGCCAAAAAGAACGAGAATTCCGCTGCTGTTTCACGTGTCAATCCTTGTTGCATGCCGCCAATAATAGAAGCGGCTGAACGACTGGTGCCCGGCATCATGGCCAAACATTGCCAAAGGCCGATAGTGACTGCTTTTTTAATTGAGATGTCTTCTTCATTTGTTACCGTAGGATGGTTAAAACGATCATCAATAAACAATAAAACTACACCACCAATAATCAGTACAATCGCAATGGGAATAGGGTTGCCGAGTACGGCGTCAATTTTATCATCGAATATTTTTCCTAAAACCAAAGCCGGAATTACGGCACAAGCGAGCTTCAGGTAAAAGTTAAGTTTGCTGAAATCGAAAAACTTTCGCCAATACAAAACTACTACCGCCAAAATTGCCCCAAATTGTATAGAAACCTGAAACAGTTTTACAAAATCATCTTCTTGTATACCAAAAAAGGAACTCGTGAAAATCATGTGTGCCGTTGAAGAAACCGGCAAGTATTCGGTTAAGCCTTCCACTATGGCGATGAGTATCGCTTGAATGTAATCCATAATTTGTAGTGTTCAGTTTTCAGTTTTCAGTTTTCAGTTGGAAAAATTTTACTAGCTGAAAACTAAAGATGAATACTATTGTTTGTTCTTTTTAAAGATAGAATAAATAGTAATTCCGAAACCAATCAAAACTACGGTTGGTGCCAAACGGATTCTGCGGAAACTGAACACATCTTCGTTGAATACTTTTGGGTCATCGCTTCCACCGCCGCTCATTAAGATAAAGCCAAGGGCAATCACAGCAATTCCTATGAGTAATATTTTATAGTTTACTTTTTCAAAAAGAAAATCCGGTTGTTGCTCGTTGTTTTTCATTTAGCTGAATATTTTTATTTTTTTAACTGAACACTGCCTTCTGAGCACTGAACACTAGTATAAATCGTCGGTTCTCAAGTTCAAAAAACGCTGGGTGGCAAAAAAGGTACTCAACCAAGTAATGAGTAATCCCAATACCACAACGCCTAAGAGTACGGCACCAATAGCCAACTTGTTTTCTAAAATACCCAAGTTGTCATAGTTGGTTTCAAAATAAACTAAAACGCCTATTAGTGCTACTACAGCCAATAAAGAACCAATTAATCCTAAAATCAGGCTTCTTCTGATAAACGGTTTTCTGATGAACGATTTGGTAGCGCCCACCATTTGCATGGTTTTGATGATAAAGCGATTCGCATAAATCGACAAACGCAAGGAACTGTTGATGAGCAACACCGAAATCACAGCAAAAATACCGCTGAAAATCAGTATCCACAAACTCACCTCCTGAATCTTGTCATTTACTTTATCTACCAGTTGTTTGTCATATACTATGTCTGCTATCATTTCGTTTTTGCGCAAACGATTTTGGATTTTAGCAATACTGTCGTTCACCACATAATCGGCTTTCAAATAGATATCGAAAGAGTTTTGCAACGGATTTACCCCTAAAAACTGCATAAAATCTTCGCCTATATCTTTTTTGTGCATCTCGGCGGCTTTTTCTTTGGAAATGTATTCGTAAGATTTGGCAAATTTGGCCGTTTTCAACTCGCTGTCAAAGGCTTTGATGATGGTGTCGTTGGCATCGTTTTTAAAGAAAACCGTCATTGCAATTTCTTCTTTAAAGTTGTTGGAAATTCGCTTGGAATTCAACACAAAAAGCCCCAATAAACCCAATAAAAAAAGTACTAAAAAGATACTCAAAACTACCGAAAAATAAGAGGTAATTACTCTGCGTTTCTGAAACTTTTCAAATGATGATGCCATACACTGTATTTTATGGGGTAAAAATAATAAAGAAAATTGTTTTTCTCCTTTATAACGCACAAACTTTTAACTTTATTATATTAAATGTAAATTTGCCGACGATTTAGTTGTTGGTTGTCGGTTGACGGTTGTCGGCCACTTTCACAATTGATCATTATAATTAAAAATCTTGTTAGGACAACATGAAATACCATCACGAAAAAGTTGAAGAAAAATGGCAAAAATATTGGGCAGAGCACCAAACTTTCAAAGCCCAACAACCAACAACCGACAACCGACAACCTAAATATTACGTACTCGACATGTTTCCTTATCCTTCCGGAGCCGGTTTACACGTAGGGCATCCGCTGGGTTATATCGCTTCGGATATCGTGGCGCGTTTCAAACGCCATAAAGGTTTTAACGTGTTACATCCACAAGGCTACGATTCTTTTGGATTGCCGGCCGAACAATACGCCATACAAACCGGGCAACATCCGGAGAAAACCACTCGCGAAAATATTGCGCGTTACCGTGAGCAATTGGACAAAATTGGTTTCTCCTTCGATTGGAGTAGAGAAGTACGCACTTCCAACGCCGATTATTACAAACACACGCAGTGGATTTTCATTCAACTGTTCAACTCGTGGTACAATAACAACACTGACAAAGCCGAAGACATTTCGACTTTAGTTACCCTATTTTCAAAAGAAGGAAACACCACTGTAAATGCGGTTTGCGATGACAACATCACGCCATTAACCGCAGCCGAATGGAACGCATTTTCTTCCGAAGAACAGCAAAAAATACTATTGCAATACCGATTAACCTATTTGGCCGAAACCGAAGTCAATTGGTGTCCGGCACTCGGAACGGTATTGGCCAATGACGAAATCGTAAACGGCGTTTCCGAACGCGGCGGTCATCCGGTCATCCGCAAAAAAATGACCCAATGGTCGATGAGAATCTCCGCTTATGCCGAAAGATTATTGCAAGGACTAGAAACCATAGACTGGAGCGAATCGATTAAAGAATCACAACGCAACTGGATTGGAAAGTCTGTCGGAGCAAGCGTAAAGTTTAAAGTACGAAGTACAAAGTACGAAATAGAAGTATTTACGACAAGACCCGACACCATTTTCGGAGTAACCTTCATGACCTTAGCTCCGGAACACGAATTGGTTTCGCAAATTACTACACCGGAACAAAAAGCCGCTGTCGAAGCTTATGTAGAAGCCACTGCCAAACGTTCCGAAAGAGAAAGAATGGCCGATGTAAAAACCATCTCCGGAGTCTTTACCGGAGCTTTCGCTGAGCATCCATTCACCAAAGAACCGATTCCGGTTTGGATTGGCGATTACGTATTAGCAGGCTACGGAACCGGTGCAGTTATGGCCGTACCTTGTGGCGATGAAAGAGATTATGCGTTTGCCAATTTCTTCAAAGGCCAAAAAGGCATGCCGGAAATCAAAAACATTTTCAACCAAGATATTTCTGAAACCGCTTATGGCGAAAAATCAGGTTTTGAATTAATCAACTCCGATTTCCTAAACGGTTTGGGTTACAAAGACGGCACGAAAAAAATCATCGAGGAACTGGAACGTATCGGACAAGGAAAAGGCAAAACCAATTACCGTTTGCGCGACGCGGTTTTCTCTCGCCAAAGATATTGGGGCGAACCGTTCCCGGTATATTACGTAAACGGCTTACCGCAAATGATTGATTCCAAACACTTGCCCATCGTGTTGCCGGAAGTAGAAAAATATTTACCTACTGAAGACGGTCAGCCACCTTTAGGTAATGCTACGGATTGGGCGTGGGATACTTTAGCCAATAAAGTAGTGAGCAACGAATGGATTGACCACCAAACTATATTCCCGTTAGAGTTAAATACCATGCCGGGTTGGGCAGGCAGTTCGTGGTATTGGATGCGTTATATGGACGCACACAACGACGCCGAATTCGCCTCAGCCGACGCTTTAAAATACTGGGAAAACGTGGATTTATACATAGGCGGAAGCGAACACGCCACCGGCCACTTGTTATACTCCCGTTTTTGGAATAAATTTTTAAAAGACAAAGGTTTCGCCCCAACCGAAGAACCATTCAAGAAGTTGATTAATCAAGGAATGATTTTGGGGATGAGTGCGTTTGTTTATAGAGTAGAATGGTTTTATGTTAAATCAGTTTGGGGAGATAATCCAGAAGATACATTAGAAAAAGAATTGCCTCTGAAATCTGAATTCAAAAATATTTTTGTACCAAAATCTTTCTTTGATGGAATGGGCAGATATATTGAAAATTATAAAAAATCGGATAGTTCATTTGTTAAAATTATCTCTGATAAGATTCTTGAGTTAGAAACGGAATTAGGAATTTTCGAAAGAGAAGGAATTGGGAAAATTTCTCGATCGTTATCATTAGCATTGACTCCAATCCATGTTGATTTGTCTGTCATCAACGACATCACCAACGAATTAGACATCGAAGCTTTCAGAAATCACCCTCTGTATTCTGATTATAAAGAAGCCGAATTCATTTTAGAAAACGGCAAATACATCGTAGGTCGCGAAGTCGAAAAAATGTCGAAATCCAAATACAACGTGGTTAATCCGGATGACATTTGTAACGATTACGGCGCCGATACCTTGCGTTTATACGAAATGTTCCTTGGTCCGTTAGAACAAGCCAAGCCTTGGAATACCGCCGGAATCACCGGAGTGTCAGGTTTCTTAAAAAAACTATGGCGTTTGTATTTTGACGACAACGGTTTGATTGTGACCAACGAGGAACCAACAGCCGATATGTACAAATCGCTTCACAAAACCATCAAAAAAGTAACCGAGGATATCGAGAATTTCTCGTTCAATACTTCGGTGTCGCAGTTTATGATTTGTGTGAATGAATTGGCGCAACTAAAATGCCACCACAGAGCTATTTTAGAACCATTAGCTCTAGTGATTTCGCCTTATGCGCCGCATATTGCTGAAGAACTTTGGAGTCAATTAGGGCACGAAGGTTCGATTTCAACGGTAGATTTCCCAATCGTAAACGAAAAATACTTAGTAGAATCTGAAAAAGAATATCCGGTTTCGTTTAACGGGAAAATGCGTTTCACCATCACATTGCCGTTGGATTTAACCGTAGCTCAAATACAGGAAATCGTAATGGCAGACGAACGTACTATCAAACAACTGGACGGCAGAACGCCGAATAAAGTAATTATCGTTCCGGGGAAAGTGATTAACTTGGTAGGATAACAAATTAAGGGACAAGTCAAAAGGGATTAGGGATAAGTAGTTTTACTTTTCACTAATCCCTTTTCTCTTTCTATCAGTTCCTTCACCATTTGCTAACAAAACGTTAAACAGTCAAACTGCCTTAATTTCTCTTTTTATTTTTGAGTAAACATTAAAACAAACCTCATGAAAAAAGTAGTATTTGCAGTAGTTCTTTTGTCTTCTATTATCGGATTTAGTCAGGAAAAATCAACCGATTCTACTAAAACCAAAAAAGTCAAAGTAGAGGGTTACATCGGCTTCAATGCCAATATCAACGACAATTTGAATCTCAACAAAAAACTCAGCGATGCCAACTTGCCTGAGCTCGACAGTTTTATCCCTGAGCTGACTTTCGGATTCAATATATTCGCCAAAAAATATTCCGGTGATATCGAGTTTGGGTTTTTGTTTGCCAAACCGGAAGAAGGCAATAACGAAATGAAATACCGTGGTTTTAACACCCGTTTGAGAGTGCATTATAATGTAGTGAACCAAGAGAAATTTGCTTTTACAACCGGACTTTCTTTGGCATATTTGGGCAGTCAATACGATATTTACTCCAAAAACAACACCATTGATTTAAACGATTTAGAGCCGAACAGCAACAACGGTCATGTGAATGTTACCAATCAGATGTTGTATTTCGGTCCTTCAGCTTCTGTACACTTGTTCAGAAAATCGGGTTTTGAAGTCAAACTCAATGCCGGTTACGAATTTGCCTTAACCCGCGGAAGATACCGATCTGAGTTTGGCAGTGTTTTAAACAACATAGGGGAATCGGGCAACAACCGCTTTGTGTTTGGGATTACCTTATTGTAATGACAAGCTGTCATTGGTTTTGTTTTGGCGCAGCATTTGATGACTATTTGAAAACTAAAATTTACAAATCATGTTAGGATATTATATTTTAATCGGCTTGATTGCCTTAGTCAGTTTTGCCGTAAGCGCTAAATTAAAGAGCAAGTTTGCCGAATACTCTCATTTGCATTTGCGCAATGGCATGAGCGGTGCCGAAATTGCCGCCCAAATGCTACAAGACCACGGGATTTATGACGTTAAAGTCATTTCCACACCCGGACAATTGACCGACCACTACAATCCAACCGACAAAACGGTGAATTTAAGTGAAGGCGTTTACAACCAAAGAAACGCTGCTGCTGCAGCCGTTGCCGCTCACGAATGTGGTCACGCAGTACAGCATGCCACCGCCTATAATATGTTGCAGTTGCGCTCACAGTTGGTGCCTATAGTGAATATTTCTTCCACGTTATCCCAGTGGTTAATTTTTGGCGGACTGATTTTGGGAGCAGCATCCGGATTGGGTTTAGGTTTTTACATAGCCGTTATAGGGTTGGTGCTAATGGCAATTGCCACGGCTTTTAGCTTTATTACTCTACCGGTAGAATATGACGCCAGCAACCGTGCTTTGGCTTGGTTAAAAAATAAAAACATGGTCAGCCAACAAGAATATGCCGGTGCTGAAGACGCGCTGAAATGGGCCGCCCGAACTTATGTAGTCGCCGCCATTGGTGCTTTAGCTTCGCTCTTGTATTGGGCTTTGCAAGTCTTCGGAGGTTCCAGAGACGAATAAAAACAAACCCGTTACGAAAGTAGCGGGTTTTTTATTTGGGAGCGGTTGGCTCGGGCAGTTTCAGTAATGGTAATTCCCGCTTTAAGTTCTACTTCGTGCCACTGCAAATGCTGAGCATTCACTGAATACGAATAACAAATATTAAATTTGTGAAGTAATCGGGGCTAAAGAACAAACGGTTTATGTTTGTAAACAAAAGTAAAAGGTTTTCAATGTATCTATTGTTTTGTTACACCGCATGAAAAACAATTATCTTTTTTTCGTCACTTCGAGTGATTTTGCAAAGTAAAAACGGTAGTTTTTGTTTTGTAAAATTGTATCGAGAAGTTTGGTATAAACAACGGTTCTCGATACAATTTTCACTCCACTGCGTTCCGTGAAAACCACTCGAACTGACGACCTTACAATTCGTAACTGACCACTAAAGCTGTATCTGCCTTTCAATCTGCTGTTCCAAAGAAATAAAAGTCTCCGTTCTGGAAACGCCTTCAATCGGTTGGATTTTTTTGTTGAGCAATTGCATCAGGTGTTCGTTATCGCGGCAAATGATTTTGATAAGTATGCTCCAGTTTCCGGTAGTATAATGGCATTCTAACACTTCGGGGATTTTTTTGAGTTCGCGCACCGCATCGGAGTTGCTCGACGCTTTTTCGAGATAAATGCCTATAAAGGCCATGGTTTTGTAGCCCAAGACTTTGTTGTTTATGACTACTTTGGAACCTGATATGACGCCGGCTTCTTCTAGTTTGCGTATGCGTTGGTGAATGGCCGCGCCTGAGATTCCGATTTTGTTGGCGATTTGTAAAATGGGTTTTCGGGCATCTTCCATGAGGTCGCGGAGGATTTCTTTGTCGATACCATCAATTTCTATTTGTAGTTGATTAATTTTCATAGGTATTGTATTTTAGACTAATAAAACAAGCTAAAGCTTGTCTACCTCAAGCCCACAGGGCTTGCTCCTTTTAATTTCAAATCGTCTATCTCAATTTGTAGTTGATTTATTTTCATAATTCAAATATTTAAAATAAAAGTAGTGATTTACTTTAGATTTTAAACAAAAAAACCAAAATCGATTAAAATTTTGGTTTTATATTGACGTTTACTGAAAAGAAAATGAAATCCTGTTTAGCCCTGATGGGAATGGAAATCCTCGAAGAGATTGCAATGGACAGCAGGAATTACCATACCAAAAATGCCCGAACCTTTCGCTCCCAATAACTCAGTTACACCATTAATTCCCTAACAACTTATCGGGATTGTAACCTACATAAGGCATTTCGGTTTCGTGGAAAACGATGCCGTGCAATGCCAATTCTTTCAAAATGGGTTCGTAGACTTCTTTTTTGATCGGCAATTGTACACCCGGTGTTTTGATGTTGCCGTTTAGGATTTGGATGGTCGCCATGGCTACCGGTAAACCTACGGTTTTGGCCATCGCGGTATAAATTTGGTCATCGCCGATGCAAACCATTTTGGAATCGATTTGTTTTCTTTCGCCGTTGAGTTCGTAGCCAAATTTGTGGTACATGACAATCATGTCTTTCTCTTCGGTTTGCAGCGTCCATTTGTCGTTTAGGATGCGTTCTAAAATTTGGGCCGGTGTGGCATTTTTGAGTCCGACAATTTTATTGGCGTTAAAGATATCGAGTTCCATTAATTTGTCCCACATGATATCGTCTTGTTCGATGCCCAGTGCCATTCGGGTTTTTAACTCTACTGAATCTGAAGCGTGAAATGGCAAAAATGAGTTGATAAAATCGCGGTAACTCATGGTTTCTGAATTTTCCATCACATAGGAATCATCGGTCATGCCCAGTTGCACGAACATGTTCCAAGCTTTGGAAAAACCAACTCTTCGAATCGTACCTCGGTATAAAGTTAAGATATCGTCCAAGCCGTAAATGCTGCGGTATTTAAGAGAATCGCGGTTGGCGTAGCCTTCAAATTTGCCGTAACCTTCCACGTGGAAGAATTCGGTTCGACGGAACAATTTGTGGTAAGGGATGTATTTGTATTTGCCTTCTTGGATGAATTTAGCGGCACCGCCTTGACCGGCTAACACTACGTTTCTCGGAGCCCAAGTAAATTTGTAATTCCAAAGATTATCATCGGATTCGGGAGCAATCAATCCGCCGCAAAACGATTCGAATAAAATCATGTTGCCGCCTTTGGCTTTGATTTCATCAATTACTTTCATGGCGCTCATATGGTCGATTCCGGGATCGAGTCCGACTTCATTCATAAAAATCAAGTTGTTGGCTTTTACGGCTTCGTCCAAACTTTGCATTTCCTCAGAGATATAGGAAGCAGTGACCATATTTTTCTTGAAAGTGATACAGTCTTTGGCTACCTCAATGTGCATGTGCGCCGGCAACATGGAAACTACGATATCGGCTTTTTGGATTTCGGTTTGGCGTTGTTTAATATCATTTATGTCTAATGCAATAGGTGTTGCATTAGGGTGATTGTAAGTTTTTCTTCGGGCCAATTCAATAGACAAATCGGCTATGGTGACATTTAAGTTTTCTTGAGGAGATTTTCTTAAAAGGTACTTTATAAGAGATGATGCTGAGCGTCCGGCGCCTATAATTAATATATTTCTCATGGGTTTGTTTGTTGTGCTACAAAGGTATGAATATTTGAGTCAATCAAAAAAGCCCATCTAATACGATGGGCTTTTGATTATTCTATACCTTCCAGTTCTTCGAGTTCTTTTTGGGCTTCTTTTTTGGTCTCTATTTTTTGTTGTTCGAATTGCGTATCCGTGGCAACTTCGTCTTTAATGAGTAATGTTTTGCCTAAAACCACAGCGGAACACAAGGCAGCTATGATCAGTAAAATTTTAGGGAGTTTTTTCTGGGATGCTTCAGATTGCTTAAGCGTTAATAAACCAAAAATAAGGGCTAATCCAATGGGTAAAAAGGCTAAAGTGTCTAATGGTAGTAACGTGAAAGTGATACCGAGTATACTAAAAACAACTGTTAAGATTAAAAATAGTTTTCTCATGATATTTACATTAAATGCCGGTTGCTGAGGTTAGTGTTAACTGTCCGGTCCCGACAGGAATGCTGAATTTGAGTAAAGCAGGGATTTTTTTAGCATCCGCGGTGAGCCAAATTAGGTTTTTGTCTTTGCCTCTTAAAGCATCGGTTTTCGCTCCTATAGACAACTTGTAACATTCTTTTTTTCCTAAATTTCCGGCGTTAACGGTTTCTTTCCCCATGTATTTTAAGGTAACCGGAATTTGCTTTTCATCGAAAACAATCATTAAGTTTTGGGTTTGTCCCACTTTAAACTTACTGAAATCAAGGGTTCTGACTTTATACAAAAGAGAAATCACATCTTGCGTTGACCCGCCAATGCTGAATGTTTTTTGCGTTTCCGGTTTGTTTTTTCGCTTCATGGTGCTGTTGACCGTGTTGCTTTTGAAAACGTATTTTTCTTTTTTGGTGTAACCGCCTTCATCTATGCTTCTTTTGTATAAGTTCGGTTTTAAGTTGGCCGGATTTACATAAGATTCATAAAGATCTCTAATTTTAAAAAACGAATCCCATTTGCTGTAAGTCGACAGTTCGCAACTTAAGTGCAAATAAGTGTTTTTAGAAGTCGATACGGATTCAGTGCTCATGGTTACTTGTGCCAATTGGGTCATCAATCCGCTCATATTATAAGAGCCGGCAAAGACCAAACGTTCTCCGGGTTTGATAGTTTGCCCGAAACCCAAATTTGTAAATCCTAAAAAGAATAGTGTACAAATGCTAAAAAATATTTTTTTCATAGTTGAAAATTATGCTGCAAATATAAAATTTAAAAAAAGGTATTTCCGAAACTTCAGGACAAAAGAAAAGTGAAATTACTTTAATTCTTAATCGATAACGGATAAATTTGCAAAATAGTATTTAAAAACAAATCCGATGGAGAGAAAAATCACAAGCTTTGCCGTAATTTTAGGAATGACCGCTATTATTTTAGGCGCTTTCGGAGCGCATGCTTTAAAAAAGGCATTGACAGATGAGGAATTGGTTACCTTTGAAACCGGAGTAAAATACCAAATGTACCATGCTCTTTTTTTGTTGTTTTTGGGGTTGACAAGTTTGGTAAACGAAAAAGTCAAAAAAACAATCTTTCAAATGGTTGTAGTGGGGGTAATTTTCTTTTCGGGTTCTATTTATGTTTTGGCTACCAAGACAGTTACTGGAATTGATTTCAGACCAATCGGGATAGTAACTCCAATTGGCGGAGCCTTATTAATACTGGGCTGGGCGATGTTGTTGTGGAATTTAACACTTCGTAAAAAATAATATTCTGAGAAAAAAATAGTTTCTGAAATTTAATTTTTACCTTTGTACTCAGATTCATAATACAACACAAACTCAATTTTATGGAGAACTACGCTCAAATTACGAAATCGATTTCGTTAGACCAATACGGCATCAATAACGTTCAAGAAATCATTCATAATCCTTCTTTTGAAAAATTATACAATGACGAATTAAATCCGAGTCTCGAAGGTTTCGAAAAAGGACAGCTAACCGAATTAGGAGCAGTTAATGTGATGACCGG
>NZ_JBILQL010000026.1:0-28032 GCF_044373165.1 Flavobacterium sp. | reverse complement strand
AATCTCTTTTTTTGTCGGCGAATATGTTTTGAGTTTTTTTGGAATTACCATTTCGGCGCTTAGAATTGCCGGTGGGATTTTGATTGCCAGCTCTGGTTTTGGGTTGCTCAATGCCAATCCGAAGAAGCGAAAAGGAATCAGCAAAGAAGTGGAAGAAGATTTACAAAACAGAAGTTCAATTGCGCTGACGCCTTTGGCGATGCCTATGTTGGCCGGTCCGGGTTCGATTTCGTTATTGATTGCTTTTAACCAAGACCATCATTCTACCCCGGAAATTTTGTCTTCAGTATTTTCCATTATCATAGTGTCGTTGTTGATCTTTTTAATTTTGAGAAGCGCGCATTATTTGGCTAAATACTTTGGCGCTTCAGGCATTGTAGCCATTTCTAGAATTGTTGGCTTTTTGACTGTTGCCATTGGGATTCAGTATATTATTAGTGCGGTTTTGAGTATCATCCGCGGCATTTAATTATCTATCTGTTATTATCATGAAAAAAGCGTTATTTATTTTCGCCGCTGTGGCATTGTTTATCAGTTGTAAATCTGGTCAGAATCAAACCGGAAACAGCAAGGAATTGCAAGAATTAGTTACGGTGATGCAAGGACATTACTCTTCGGAAAAACAATCAAAAGCCGATGAGGATTACTTCAATATATCTTTAAGAATGACCCCGATATGGAAATCCAAAGGCAACTATCTTTTTGTAGAGCAGGCTATTTTTGACAAGCAAGACAAACCATATCGCGTAAGAATTTATAAAGTTTCCCAAAGAGGCGATGAATTCATCAGTGAGATTTACACTTTAAAAAATGAAAAAGCTTGGATTGGCAAATGGGCAACTCCTGAAGCTTATGACCAACTCACTGAAGCCGATATTGAACTTAAACAAGGCTGTGAAGTAGTCTTAAAACGTACCGGGAAAAATAAATTTGAAGGCGCAACCGGTGATAAAACTTGTCCCAGTGAATTGCGTGGTGCCAGTTGGGCGAACTCAATAGTTACTGTAACTGAAAACGAAATCCTTTCTTGGGATCAAGGTTTTGACAAAGACGGCAAACAAGTTTGGGGTGCTACCAAAGGCGGTTATGCGTTTATCAAAATTCAATAATTAGCAATTCCAATAAAAAAATCCCAAATTCCAATTATAACAACGGAATTTGGGATTTCCTGTTTAGTCCCGAAACTTCGGGATGGAATTTAATTTTTCGGCAGAAAAATTTCCGCCATCATGCAACGAGCGCTTCCGCCGCCACAAGCTTCGATGGTATCTAAACTGGAGTGGATGATTTCTACGTGTGCTTCGAGTTGGGCGATTTGTTTTTTAGTCAAGCTTTTAAAAGCCGACTCGCTCATCACCAAGTATCTTTTATCGTCTTTTCCTTTAACTTCGAGCATGTTTCCGGCAAAATTGTTGACTTGGTCTTCGGTGATTAAAATTACCTCTTTGTCATCGCCACGCAAGCTGTCTAAAACCATTTTGCGTTCTTTTTTATCATCGATACAATCGGCACAAACCACGGCAAAGGTATCGCCTAAGGTGAGCATCACGTTGGTATGATAGATTAGTTTTCTTTCGCCATTTACCGTTTGAAATGCTTCAAAAATAACCGGTGTGAATTCGAAATCTTCGCAAAATTCAATCATTAATTCTTCATCTGCTCTGGGTGATAAGGCGCAATAGGCTTTCCCGTTTTCGCGATCTAAGAGTAAACTTCCGGTGCCTTCTAAAAAAACATTGTCTTCTTCGGCCAAAGTATAATCCATGATTTCGTTGATTTCGAAACCTTCATCTTCCAATATATCCAAGATGTCTTCTCTTCTTTCGGCGCGACGGTTTTCGGCAAACATTGGGTATAAAACTACATCCCCATTTTCGTGAAAGGATATCCAATTGTTCGGGAAAATACTATCGGGTGTATTGGGTTCTAAAGTATCATCGACTACAATTACATTGACCCCAACTTTACGCAATTTGGCCACAAAAGCATCAAATTCGGCTTGGGCTTTGGCATTGACGGTTTCCGGAGATAAGCCGTCGAGTACTTTTTGGTAATAATTATTTACTGCAGTTTGTTCGTTCATACGAAACGCCACCGGGCGAATCATTAGTATGGAGTTGGTGGTTTGTTTCATTTTAGTCTCTTATTAAAGGTAAGGTCGAACAACGTAAAAGTCCTTCTTGTTTGGCAATTTCTGCGTATGGTATTTCTTCAACGATAAATCCGTTATCGCGAAGCCAGTTGTTTAATCGGGTAAAGTTTTTTTCGGAAACGACCACATTGTCATCTATAGAAAACACGTTGGAATTCATGTGGTACATTTCGTCGCGCGTGATGTGAAAGAGGTTTTCTTTACCGAATAGTTTCACTAAAAAAACATAATCCGATTCTTCACGGAAACCACTTTTGTAGATGATGCCTTTGTTTTTGCCGACCGGTTGAAAACAACAGTCTAAATGAAGTGCATTGTCACGCGCTTCCAACTTGGATTTTACCAAATCAAATTCTTTGACTTTTTTGTGCGGGAATAATTCCTTAATATAATTTACGCCCTGCATGTTGGTTCTCGCCGTAATATAGTCTTTGTAATCAGAGCCTTTGTAAGTTCCGATGAAAATATAATCATTCCAAAGCATCACGTCGCCACCTTCTATATGCACTTCTTCGGGCGGGCGGACAACTTTTGTCGGATCGATTTGGTCAATGACATATTGGATAGCGTCTAATTCTCGCTCTCTGTCGGGTAAAATATTGGCCTTCACAAATACATCGTCAATGACAAATCCGATATCGCGGGTAAAAATTTGGTTGTAGTTTTCAATCATTTTCGGGCGGAAAACCTGAACGTCATATTTTTGAAAAACTTGGTTAAAAGCTTCCATTTCTTTGATCATATCGGCTTCAACAGGATAAGTTCCGGCGAGTATATGCTCTAATGATTTTGGGTCATAAGCTTCTTCAGCAGTTGGTGTTGGACCGTTATTAACCGCGGAACCCAATACAACCGCTCTCAATCTTGATGTTTCGTTTTTTACATTTAATGGCAACATAAATTAGCTTTTGGCTTTCGACAAATATAAAAAAGCTTCTCGGTTGAGAGAAGCTTTGTTTATAAGTATTTAGAAGTAACATTAATTCTTAATCAATTTCTCGGTATGAATTCGACCATCTTCCGAAGTTATATTAATGATGTACACACCATTAGCGTAACTACTAACCTCTAATCGTGTATTATGGGTCAAATCTATCGAACGATCTAGGACTACTTTACCATCAATTGAAGTGATATTGACTTTATTAAATTGTGCGTCTTTCATCACAATTTCTATAGCACTGCTGGAAGGATTCGGAATAATAGCGAAGCCGTTGGCTAATTTTGTTAAATTAACAAAAATGTCCTCTGCTTTAGTTTCCGTTTTATTATCAGACACCGGTTCTCCGGTTGCTCTGTATACAAAATTACTGGTACAACCTTCAGGATAAGCGGCAAACTGCGCGCCTAAAACAGCTTCAAATCCAGGATTCAACTCGACATAATTAGCAGCATGGTATACAACTCCATTCCCGGTTGTATTGTCACCAACCGACACAATATTAGCCGCTTTGATCCAATCGGAGCGCTCTTTTTCTTTTACGGCGACTACCGCTAAATTATTGACATCATCGGCAGGAGAAAACAATTCTAAAATGGGCTGGCAACAATTATCAAAAGTCACATCGGGACCAATATTAGCAGAGTTGTCACTGACATCATACACAAAGGTTCCGGCCGGACAGACAACATTGAAGCTAGCATTTACTTCAAACTCAAAATCACCGCTGGGCGATACCCCAAACTGGCTTGGCGGAATTGAAAAACAGAAAGTAGTTGAAGTAATTTGTGATGGTGCTGCAATAGTAGACACTACGGTTCCGTTTTGCATAATATTTAACGACATAGTATTTAAACTAGCATTTACCGGTGGTTGATAGGTTCCGCAAACTTCTATTGGTGTTGTGCCTGACATGTCGGGACAATTAAAATGGGTTGGGTCTGTATTCAAGGCACCCAATTGAGGAACGGCACAAGTTAAGCCGCAGATATTGTCTATGTAAACGGTTCCGAAATGCGCTGAGGGTTGACAATCACTTATAGTAAATTCGATCCTTCCGGGTTGGTTTAGAATTTCTCCCACATTCAATCGGGCACAAATCCAACCGGTATACAAAACGCGACGGTTGCTATTTACAATCAATCGGTTAAACAAACAGTTGTCGGGATTGGCAATGATACATATTTCATCTACTATGTTGTTATTTTGATCGTATACCCTAACTCGGAAGAAAGGTTGAATAGGCTGACCGTGTGCGGGTTTGTTATCCATAATCAACGAAAAATTAAAATCAATCGTTGGTTGATCGATGGAGGTGAAAGACCGCGACATGGTAGTGATGTCTGAAGAACCAAATCCGCCGGCATTGTTGAGTTTTATACACTTAGACAAACCATTGGTGTTTAAGGTTGGCAAATTGACCCCTAAACCGGCCAATGTTGGATCAAACATTTGATAACCGGGACTTCCGCTGTCTATTAAAGTAATAGTCGAGCCGAAGTTATTGGTTGTTGGTGTAACCATGTTTGATGCCGTTGGCGTTGTTGGTGTTGCGCAAGAGAGAAAAAAGTCTTCACCGGAAGCGGGTTGCGGATAGGCATCAGACCAAAAAGTATAGCCGGCAGTATTGTTTTCAAAATCGCCGTTGACACAGGTTTGCATGATGGTTGGCGATGGCTGCTTGGCGATGTAATATTCTTTTTTATCAGGATTTTCCAAAAAGAACAATTTTCTCAACTCATAAATCTTAGTGTTGATTAAAGCTTTTTGCAATTCTTCCTCCGTAAACTCTTCTTCTTCTTTGAGGTGTTTGATTACCTCATCAGTAGTTTCTTTTGACAATTTATAATTTTTAAAATTATCATTGACAAAACGCACAATTTCAGCTTCTATTTGTTGCGAATGCGAAATCCTTCTGTTCTCTTCAGCCAAATACTCCGTTACTTGCGCAGTAGTCTTTGAGCCAAACAGCATTACAAAGCTGATTAAAACTATTTTATAGACCTTACACATACTATTTAGTTTTTGCCAATAATGCTTGAACCAAAGCTTTTAACTCCGTGATTTCTTTATTGTTTTTTTCGAGTGCTTGTCCTTGCGCCTCGATTTTTTTATCTTGATCGATGATGTAAAGTGTTAACTCTTCGATTTTCTCCATTTGTTTGGATTGCATTTGCGCTACATCAATTCCGTTTTGCGCCAATACTTCAGCTGAATCTATGCCAGGTAAATGCTTGTTGGCTTTGACAAAAGTTTCTACTTCTTTTAACGGCATCAACTTATAGTCGTTGGCAAAAACATAGTCGGCCCAATTGGCTGAGCTTCGTAATGCCACTTTAACTTTCTCGGTTAAAATTCCACCCTCAACGAATAATTTATAATTACCGGTAGTAGTTGGATACACCGACGAAGAACCTATATACACTTTCCCTCTAGTTGAACTGGTTGCCGTATTGAACCAAAGGTTACTATTATTCATATTGACTACTCTGTTTCCACCCGTAGTTGTAGCTTGGTTAATGGTACCATTGTTGGCATAAAGGCTAGTATCAACGGCGTTAATTACAAAAGGATCGCTTGTGGTACCAACACCGGTAACCGTAGTATTCGTCCCTGCAATCACACTGGTTGTAGGTAAATTGAAAGAACCACCACCATTGGATAAGGTTATGGTGTTTTCAGACTGTGATAAAGTTTGCGGAGCATAGGTCGGTAAGGTAACACTATTACCATTAGAGATTGATAATACGTTCCCGGATAATGTTAATGATTGCGCATCGGTATCAGTAAAAGTTGGTAAAGTAAAAGAACCACCACCATTAGAAAGTGTTACTACATTTCCGGTTTGTGATAGCGTTTGTGGTGTTGCAGAAGGCAAGGTTACACTATTACCGTTTGAAATGGAAAGTACATTACCGGCTAGAGCCAATGATTGTGCATCGGTGTTGGTATCGGTAAAAGTGGGTAAGGTAAAAGAACCGCCGCCGTTGGAAAGCGTGATAACATTTCCGGATTGTGATAGCGTTTGCGGTGCTTGTGAAGGCAAGGTTACACTATTCCCGTTTGAAATGGAAAGTACATTACCGGCTAAAGCGAGTGATTGTGCATCGGTATTGGTATCGGTAAAAGTGGGTAAGGTAAAAGATCCGCCGCCATTGGAAAGCGTGATAACATTTCCGGCTTGTGATAATGTTTGCGGAGTACTTGTTGGTAAATTTACCGGATTACTCTGCACCCCGTTAACCATAGTTATTAACTGGTTATTTGAATTGATAACATTAGCAATTGAATTCACTATGGGTGCCGTGGCTTGTATATTATTAACATTGGAAGTCATGGTGTTGCCATTAGAAGACATGGTATTAGAGCCAAGACTGTTAGGTAATAAATTTAAAACCACATCTCCGTTTTCATTGACAGTTAAAAATTTGTTGGTGGTTAATGAAGAAGTGGGAGTGAAATTACTGGTCAAATTGGTAAATCGCAACCCGGAGTTACCATTTTTACCATGACTGATTTCTACTTTGTTTTTGGGTGTAGTGGTGCCTATACCTACACTACCTTGAACCAACATACCATTGAGCGGCGCTATATTTATAGTGGCATCTGTACTATTGGATCTTGGCACATACCCTTTTCCAATAACAATACCACCGCCAACATCCAAACGGTTGGCCGGAATAATGTTATTTCCTAAACCAATACCGGTATTACCATTATTGTCGATGAAAATTCTTTGGTTTCCGATTCCGTCAGCTAATATAATTGTCTTTTCTAAAATGCTTCCTGCCAATCTCGAAGTCGTAAAAGTAGTATTCAATCTAACCCTACCTAAAAAAACATTATGGTTTCCGTACATAAGGTTTATTCCGGTTTCATTACCAATAAAAATATTGGAATCACCGGCTAACAAATGTCTGGGAGTTAAAGAGCCAATAGCAATATTCCCGCTACCAACATTGGTTAACAAAGCTGAATAACCAATTGCCGTATTATTATTTCCGGTAGTATTGGCTTCTAATGTTCTGTGACCAATGGCTATATTAGCCGAACCGGTTGTATTATATAGCAAACTTCGGGTTCCGAAAGCATTGTTAAGAGTACCGGTAGTATTTAACTTCATGGCTTCATTACCGTAAGCACAATTAAAACCGCCTTGAGAACCTCTTAATACATCGGCTCCAAAAGCATTATTACTATTACTGGTATTGTCTCTTAATGCATTTTTACCAAAAGCAGTATTAAAACTTCCGGTATTGTTAGCTCCGGCATTTTCACCTGAGAAAGAATTGTCAACCTGGCTGTTCCCTTTAACAACAACTAACAACAGCAACATCGTGTAGATAAAGTAATTTTTTATTTTCATAACTAAAAGATTTGGGGCATTAAAAATCTAATTGGTACTCGTTTATTTATGATTCTACAGGTTGGGCAAAACAAAAAAGTAAAGTTTTAACTAATTCGGCAGTAAGGATAACTTAATGTTGTGTAGGTTATTAAATTACCTTAACTGCTTTTTCTCTTTTGTTAATTCAAATATAGAAGATAGCCTTTTGAAAAATCCACAAAAAGCACATTTATTCGATGAAATACATCTTTTTTGTATTTACATAAGTAAATTTCTTATATTTTAAAATGATGTTTTGACCTACAAAAAGTTAGTCCTCTGAAATTCAAACAAGAAAGAATTTTTCAAAAACTAAAATAAGAATGGTGAAAAATAAAAAAAACATCCCGGAAGGATGTTTAGATTTGTAAAGAAGCATAAAAAAATCAGGACGTACTAAGTGCAGCTTTTTTGTTAAATCCACCGGTAGAAACCCAGTAGGCAAAAAGAAATATCAACAATGGTCTAACCGGAAACATATAACGCTGTTCGGAATGGAAAACAAATACATACAACAATCCCCAACCCCAAAAAAAGAGAAAAGGGAAAAACAATAGGTACTTTTTTCTTCTAAACAATCGGTACAAAGCAAAAAGGCCGGTAAAAACTAAAACGTAGTTGATTGCATTGATGTAAATATGAATACCATACTTTACAACTTTACTTTTATCAGATTTCATTAATGGAGAAATGATAAAGCTTTGTGCCTGAAAAAATTTGAGTGAATACTGTCTGGCTGTTAAACCCGGATTCGAAAGGATATCATTTTTTACCCATTGAATAAAATAAGCGGTTCTGTCGTAATTATTAACCTTACAAATAGAGTCAAGTTCGTGACGCTTCTTTAAATTATTGAGATAATCGCCCGAAGCAAATTTGTCTTGCCCATGCTGAGGCAACCAATTGAAAGGTTCGTCCCTTAATTCGTAGCGAGACCAAAGAATTTGATTGCGAAAAACCCTGTTTTTAAACTCAAAATTAGAATCATCTAAACTGCGCTCTACTAATATAAATATAGGAATGAAAGCTATTCCAAGCGCAAAATAAAGTTTGTTGACCTTTGGTGTTTTGAGCATTAAAAAATACAATGTCATTACGAATGTGAAAGGCAACATACTGGGTTTGATACCATACAACAAGACTATGGATAAAGCCAAAAACAAATAATCTCTTTTTTGGGCAATACCATTGTAATGTTTGCTCCAAAAATAAATCATCATAGTAGAAGCAAAAAAGCCAAAAGCTTCACCCAAAATGCCCATAGCATAATAAATGTGTATCGGGAAAAGTGACATCAAAAGTAAAACCGCAAATTTAGCTTTGTCGGTAAAATGAAGCAGACTAAACGTTTTGAACAAATAATATACTGCCAAACAAACAAAAATGCAATTGAAAATAACACCACTGTAAAAAAACAAATCATCATTGTGAAAAGCATACACTACCGAGTAAGGAATGAGGTAACAAAACAGCGTTAGAAAACCTTTATCGATATTAATATTTCCTTGAAAACCATTGAGTATGTATTCGATTAATTGTTGGGTTCCCGTGTGAAATTGTCCGTCGCCAAAAGGTTTCGGTTTGAAGGGAAGAAAATAAAACACTACACACAACAAGGCCGTGATCAATACCGGATTTTTAATGGCAAAATCAATTATTTTTTTCATCCTTAGCGAATTTATCTTTAATGATATACAAAGGTCTTTTACGGGTTTCATCATAGGTCCTCCAAACATATTCGCCTATAATACCCAACATTAACATGATTAATCCTCCGATAATCAAAATTAAAATCATTATGGGTGCCCAACCATCAAAAGGTGTGTTGTTTATGAATCGATTGTAAGCAATTACAACCGCATAAATAAATCCCAGAAACGAAATAATGATACCCAAAAGCGACATCATTCGGATAGGAATATAAGAGGTATTTAATAAACCGTCGATAAAGTATTTTAGTTTTTTGGATAAAGTCCACTGCGATTTTCCTATGGTTCTTTTTAACCGATTGTAAGGAATAAAAGCCACATTGAAACCCATCCATAAAATATCACCTTGCAAAAAACGGTTGCGTTCATCAATTTGATTAAGGCCATCTATCACTTTCTTATCCATTAAGATAAAATCAAATCCGCCTTTAGGCATTTTGGGATTGACATACTTCATTAGTTTGTAAAAAACTTTGGAAGCGTTATTTGCTATGAAACTATCCTCACGGTCTATTCGATGACAGATAACAATTTCGTTTCCGGCTTTCCATTTATTAATCATCTCCTCGATTAAACTGACCGGTTCTTGTAAATCGGCTGACATGTTAACTACTACATCGCCGACTACTTCTTTATAACCGGCAACTATGGCAGAAACTTGACCGAAATTCCTCGAAAAATTGATAATCTTCACTTTCGAATCCGATTCGTAAAGGCTAATCAATTCTTGAAGTGAATTATCATCTGAGCCGTCATTGATAAAAACAAACTCATAATCTACGGCTATAACTCGGCACAACTCAACTATTTTATTGTACGTAATAACTATAGAACCTTCATTTCTGTAAACCGGTATGATAAAAGAAACCTTCATGGGTAAGCTGAATTGTTAAATAATATTGTATCCCGACATCATTTGTAAAACTTCCTTTTTACTGTTGAACATCAATACATCTATAATAGATAAACCCGGTACAAAATCGGCCTCAAATTGTTTATAGTTAGTTATTGATGGACTCAAAAAAGACAAAGTAACACCATTTTCTTCAAAAAACTCTTTTTTGTATAACTCTTGACCGCCAATCGGGTTGATGTAATTACTATAACCCATGCTTTTGGCTATGGCAATCAAGCGATTTGATCTTTCCAAATCTTTAAAACCCTGGGGAAGTTGTGAAGCTCTTTCGATCTTACAATCAATGCCCAAATAAGAAAAAACCTTAACTACCGA
Source organism: Flavobacterium sp. (assembly GCF_044373165.1). Lineage (GTDB taxonomy): Bacteria > Bacteroidota > Bacteroidia > Flavobacteriales > Flavobacteriaceae > Flavobacterium. The sequence continues at coordinate 17,613 of NZ_JBILQL010000026.1, read as the reverse complement.
ATCGATAGCCAAATCTGAAATAAACACATGTTCCGAGTTTAAAACAGCAAACACCATTTCCGAAACCGGTTCATAAAATGGTGCGTTTTTATAATTCTGTGCTAAGGTTTTGATAAACTTATTACACCATTTAGCATACAAAGCCTTATTTATCTTTGTATCCATAATTGTTGTAAAAGAACTTTGGTTTTGTAAAGGAACAGTAAAAAGCATGGCTTCACCTCCAACCAAAATTTTATTTCGGTTAATCCAACCTTGTTTTATAAAGTTGACATCATCATAAAAAACAAAACTATCAGCACTGTAAATCAATTGAAAATAACCTAAATAAGGAAAAATATAGGGTTGGTTGATGGCAATGAATTTGACAAATTTCAAAATTTCATTAGTACCGTTTAGTCTTTCAAATTTAAAATTTAGTTTGTGGTAAAGTAACTTAGCCGGATTTTCAGGATGAACCTCTAGAAGTATGTCTTTGTTTGTTGAAGCGATTAAGTGTTTTAACAAAGTAGCAGCGTAACCTTTTCCTCTGAAATTGCTGTTCGTCCAAACCATAGTAATAAAAACTTGGGCAGCATTATCGTAATAAAGAATATAAGACAACAAAGTCCCTGAATCATCTCTCATAACCAATGCTTTCCCAAAGGTATTGACTTTGTCAGCATAAGCAATTAGATCAGGCACGTTGAAATACTTCCCGTTCTCGGGAAGCAAGGATGTGACTATTTCGTCTTTTGTTATTGTAAATGTAATTGAATCAATACCTCTCATTTAGTCCAAATTGTGATTAATTATAGTAGTAATCAAATTCAGATTTTCTTCAGTAATTCCTTTGTAAAGCGGCAAACACAAAATAGTTTGGGCTATGCTTTCGGAAATCGGCATGGCTGTCGCTTGCAGGTAACCCACTTTATTCAAAGATGGATAAAAATACCGTCGCGGAAAAATTTGCTTTTCGTTTAAAGCCTTTTGCACTTTAAGCAGTTGGGCTTCGCTTTCAAAAATTACCGGATAATAACTGTAATTCCAGATGGTATTTTCGCGTAAACTCATCGTTCTCAACTTGCTGAAATCGAGCGTATCATTATAAAAATCCACTACCCTTTTGCGTTCTGCAATGATATCACTTAAATAAGGAAAAACGGCTAATCCCATAGCGGCTTGCAGTTCCGATATTTTACCGTTGATGCCTAAACCGTGAAAGGCCAGTGGACCGTCGTGACCAAAATTATGACTGTAGAAAATTTGGTGCATTAGCTTTTCGTCATTACAAAAAACCGCACCACCTTCTCCCGTATGAAACAATTTAGTAGCGTGAAAACTGCAAGTACTGATATCACCATATTCAAAAACCGATTGGCCTTGATAGCCCACTCCGAAACAATGTGCAGCATCGTAAATGAGTTTCAATCCGTGTTTGGTGGCTATTTGCTCAATGAGTTCTACATGACAAGGATTTCCAAAAACATGGGTCGCCAAAATGACTGTGGTTTTTGGGGTAATGGCTGCTTCGATTTGGGTTTCGTCTATGGTCAAAAACTCCGGATGAATATCGACAAAAACCGGCGTACAATTTTCCCAAAGGATGGAAGCTGTAGTAGCCACATAACTGAACGGCGTGGTGATAATTTCGCCACCGTTGCCCAACAGTTTCAGGGCAATTTGCAAAGGAATGGTTCCGTTGTTGGTAATTAAAATCGAATTGACTTGAAGGTACGCTTTTAGTTTTTCTTCCAACTCCAGTACTAAAGCGCCTCGGTTGGTTAGCCATTCGTTTTGCCAAACCCTTTGCAGTTGGGCTTGGTACTCTTCTATGGGCGGAAAAAAAGTTTTGGTAACGTTAATCATGATTGTTTTACTAAAAGCATCACAAATAAACGAATATATTGTGTAAAAATGGAAAAGAAAAAGCGCTAATTGAAACACTAAATATTCTTTTTGCGTTGTATGATGTAAAAAATAAAAAATCAGTATCCCATAAAGCAGAAGAACTCTGATGAAGTCCAAAAAAAAAGCCCCGAACAATCGAGGCTTTTATTTTATGAATATTTATCGTTTCTCCATTGGAACAAATGGTCTCAACGGATAACCGGTGTAAACCTGTCTTGGTCTTCCGATAGGTTCTTTGTTAATGCGCATTTCTTTCCATTGGGCTATCCAACCCGGTAAACGACCAATAGCGAACATTACGGTAAACATTTCGGTTGGTATTCCTAAAGCGCGGTAAATGATCCCGGAATAGAAGTCAACGTTAGGGTATAATTTTCTAGATACGAAGTAATCGTCAACTAAAGCTGCCGCTTCTAATTTTTTGGCGATGTCTAAAATCGGATCATCAACTCCTAACGTGTTCAACACCTCATCGGCTGCCTTTTTGATGATTTTAGCTCTCGGATCGAAGTTTTTGTATACGCGGTGTCCGAATCCCATTAAGCGGAACGGATCATCTTTGTCTTTGGCTTTGGCTAGATATTTATCGGCATCACCTCCATCTTTTTGGATGGCTTCCAACATTTCTAAAACGGCTTGGTTGGCACCTCCGTGCAATGGTCCCCAAAGGGCAGAGACTCCGGCAGAGATGGAAGCGAACAAACCGGCATGAGACGAGCCTACAATTCTAACGGTTGACGTAGAACAGTTTTGCTCATGGTCAGCATGAAGGATGAACAATTTATCTAAAGCATCAATTACTACCGGATTGGTTTTATATGGTCCGGTTGGCAATTCAAACATCAAATGCATGAAGTTTTCCACGTATCCTTTGGTGTTATCGTAGTAATTCAACGGATAACCCATCATTTTGCGGTACGTCCAAGTAGCAATCACCAAGAATTTCCCCATGGTTTTGCATACCGCTTCATACATTTCTTTTTCGTTTTCAACATTAACTACTTTTGGATTAAAAGCGGTTAAAGCACTGGTAAGCGAAGACAAAACGCCCATCGGGTGCGCTGTTTTAGGAAAACCATCGATGATGTTTTTCATTTCTTCGTTGACCAAAGTATATTTTCTGATGTCGTTTTCAAATTGCGTCAATTGCGCTTGGGTTGGCAACTCACCGAAAATCACCAAATACGATACTTCCAAGAAGTTTCCTTTTTCGGCTAAATCTTCAATGGCATAACCGCGGTAACGAAGAATACCTTCTTCTCCATCCAAAAAGGTGATGTCACTCTGACAAGAACCTGAATTTTTATAACCCGGATCTAAAGTGATCGCACCGGTTAACGCACGTAGTTTTTCAATGTCGATGGCGGCTTCATTTTCACTTCCTACAATTACAGGAAACTCATACTTTTGGCCGTCAAATTCTAAGATAGCAGTTTTAGACATGGTATAATATGGGAATTAGGTCTGAATAAATTAATAATTTAACAAAATTAGGGAATTCGAAATGAAATAAAAAAGAATTACGGCAACGTTTTCGTTAATTATTTGATAAATTTTGCAAAAATGATATACAAATAAAAAAGGCATACAAAACTTGCATGCCTCTACCACAATTAATTAAATTCAGACTTATTCTTTAACCACTTTTCCAACTTTAATTCCTTTGTCTGAAGTTACTTTTATAAAATATACGCCATTGCTTTGTGTTGAAATATCCACAACACTTTCATTACCTTCCACCAATTGGGTTTGCAACAATCGGCCTTGTACATCGTACAATTGTATCGATTGTAAATTATTCTCGCCATTGATATACACTTTGTCTTTGGTCGGATTTGGATATAGCGAAATGGACTGGTCTTGTTCAAAATCGGGGTTGTTCAACGCTTGGAACGTGGTTTCCGCTTCATTGGTGGTTATCGGGAAATTGTAATCGAAGAAAATTTTGGCTCTTTTGTTTACAATGTCACCTTGTTGTAAGGTATTCAACGACTGTAATTTTAACAATACATTGCCATGACCGCCGGATTGCAACATTATATTTTCAAAAATAAATTCTACTACATTGCCATTGATTCTGGTGTACACCGGATTAGAGCTGTTCAACAACTGCAAACTGTTGATGTTGAAATCGGCCGGGTTAATTTCGGTGCGCACTACAATGTTTTCAGCGGCTGCCGTTCCGGTATTTTCAAACCTTACCAAATAGTGCAAATAATCCCCTATTTCCGCTGGAGAAACTACATTGCCTTCCAAACAAGTAATGTCATTCGGATCAAAAGAACCGGAAACCAAGTCGCGGAAAACAAATAAATTATCAGCCGTATTTTCGTCACCGGCCTGTGGCAGAATCGAACCGGTAAACGTAAGTATATCATCTATATTCACCGGATTGGCATCGGTAGGTGCATTGATACTGAAAGTCAATAGAATTTCTCTACTCTCAAACGGTCTTAAATTAGCGTAATCCCAAGAAAGACTTCCGGTAACTGCTAAAGTTGGCGCCACACTGGTCGACACTAAATCCATTAGATTATCATCGTAGAAAAAGTTGATTCCGTATGCCTGTGACAGCGTTTGGTTTCCTTTGTTGCGGTAGACAATTTTATAAACCGCATCAAAACCCGGACGTGCCGGAATCACCGGTGCTACTACAATTTCTAAATCAGGATGCACTCCGTTAGGCGCAATACAAAAGTTTTGCGTAATGTTATTGTTATTAAAGTTCACAAAATTAAAATTGGCACTGTTGGGCGAAACCGTAAACCAAGCCGGGTTTTCGATACTCGGGCTTACGGTGAAATTACCGGACAACATATAGAAAGTATATTGTCCTAAAGCATTGGTAAACGTAGCGCCATTGGCATTAAAACTGGTAAGGTTCATTCGGATATATGGATTAATATCATCCGATACATCGCAGCCATTATTGTTGTTGTCTACGGTAACGGTTCCTGAAATGGTATTGTGATTGCCACTTGGGGTAAAAGAACAGTAGGAGTTTACTACCACATTTGGCATTCCATTGTCATTGAAATATTGCAAAAAACCGGTTATGCGATACTCGTCTATACAAACATATTGTAAGTTAGGATTGTTATTCAAAGGAAAACCATTATTGATAATCATGCCCGGATTTCCAAATTTGGCGAACAAAGAAACCAAATCGTTATCGGTACACGCCAAAGAAATAAAACTGTGACAATTAGAAATATCCAAAGTCGTTATATTGTTGAAAGAACATTGCAAATACCTTAAACCGGTAAGTGTACTAACGTCTAAAGAAGTCAATTCGTTGTAATTGAGATACACATCATCCAATGAAGTCAATCCGCTCAAATTCACCGAAGTCAGTTGATTTAAAGTAGCATAAAGCGACACCAAATTGGTACACTGAGTGACATCTAAACTCGTAAGCAAATTATTGCCTATTTGTAAGGTAATAAGCGAAGTAGTGCCTTGCAAATTAAGGGTTTGAATTTGGTTATTATTGGCATAAACTCTTTCTAAACTTGACAGTCCGTTTAAATTTAAAGCCGTCAACTGACTGTTTTCACAAGTTATTTGCGTTAAAGCTGTACAGCCGGAAACATTTAAAGTAGTCAAACTAGTATTGAAACAGGACAATATTGATAAATTGGTCATATTGGAAACATCTAAAGTTGTCATAATTCCAAAACCACAACTTAAATGGGTAAGATTTTGAAAACTCTGAATGCCGGTCATATCATAAATCGGAAACTGACTGTTGTTAATCAAATTACTTAAGGAATAAACCAATAATGCTTCCGATACTTGTATTTCACATCGCCATTTTGATCAATGGTCATAGTATTTCCGGCAATGTCTCTGGCAATCTCGTTGGTTGGATTAGCGGCTAATAATCGCCCTTTAAAATTTGCATCCGGAATATTTACAATTTGAGCATTGGCCCAACCGGACATCAAGAACAATAAAAAGTATAATTTTTTCATACTATAGAGATTCGTTATGATTGATTTATTTTGACTTTATAAAAGTACGGTCTGTTTTTCGGTTCTTCTTTGTTAAATGAGCAATTGCCCGATTTGAATTAGAATTTGCTATAACATATTCAACAATTCTTGCAAACGCTCCTTTTTTCGCTGTGAAATCGGCAAGTGAGCGTTGTCTGCCATCACCACATAACCACCGTCTTTTTTGATATATGATTTCAAATACGCCAAATTGATCAGGTGACTTTGGTGAATTCTTTCAAAACCGTGTTCCGTTAACAAGTCTTCGTACTCTTTTAAGGTTTTGGAAATCAAAATCGGTTTGCTGTTTTTGATGTAAAACTTGGTGTAATTGTCTTCGCTTTCGCATCGAATAATGTCGCTCACTTCAAACAAATGGATGCCATCAGAATTGGACAGCGCGATTCTCTTGAAATTATCGACTTTCTTACGGATGTTTTCCAACAACAAATCGATGTGCGCCACATTGTCGTTTTTATCAATGACATTTTTGAGCTTTTCGATTACTTTTTGCAATTCTTCGGGATCAACCGGTTTGAGCAAGAAATCCAAAGCACTGAAACGAAAGGCTTTGATTGCATATTGTTCGTGCGCCGTAATGAAAACTATTTGAGAGTTCAGTTTCCCGCGTTGGTTGACTTCCTCCAACAAATCAAAACCGGAACCATCGCCCAAATGAATGTCTAAAAACACCACTTGCGGCGGATTTTGCAATAATAAAGTCACACCGGTTTCTACACTGTCGGCTTCACCTATAATGTGAATTTCCGGCGCATAACGAGCCAACAGACTTTTCATTCCGTTTCGCAAATTGCTGTCGTCATCGATTAATAAAGCTGTAATCATTTGATGTATTGAATGGGTAAATGCAAGGTCACTTTCGTTCCCAAAGCTTCGCCGTTATTGTTTTTAATTTCTTCTATGGTAAATTCTGTTTTTTGTTTGGTGGTGGACTCTATCATTTCCAAACGCTTTTTGGTGATGTCCAAAGCCATCGATTTGTGCGCCACTACCGAATGTTGCTTTTGCGCTTTTGACTCGTTGAAACCGACACCGTTATCTTCCACCGTACAAAGCAAACTTTCTTTTTCCAAGGTAAAACGAACGGCTATACTGCCCATTTCCTTTTTGGGAATTACCCCGTGAATAATAGCATTTTCCACGAAGGGTTGCAACAATAACGGCGGAATAGCCATATCGTCTTCGATGGTTTCGCTTTTGAAAATAGAAAAAGAAAACTTGTTATTGAAACGCAACTGTTCAAGTTCCAAATAGTTTTGTAAACTTTCGATTTCTTTGTCGATTGGAATGAGCGATTCTTTCGAATACTCGAGTGTCAATCGCATTAGTTTGGAGAATTTCGACAAGTATTTGATGGCCGAATCGGTACCGTTTTGCACAATAAAACTCGATATCGAACCCAAACAATTGAATACAAAATGCGGATTCATTTGCAAATGCAAGGCTTTTTGCTCGTACTCGGCCAATTCTTTTTGCAGGGTTAAATTCTTTTTGAGTTGAATTCTATTGTAAATTAAAAAGGCAATCCCAAATAACAACAGCCCGAAAACTGCGGCAAAAATCAATTGCATGACATTCCGTTTGGATTCTTCCTGCAACAATAAATCGCGTTTTTCAATTTCTTTTTGGTGAATGGCTTCGCGCTTTTCAAAATCGAAGGCCATTTCTTCTTCTACTGTTCTGCGGATGTTTTCTTCGTTGGTCAAACTGTCTTTGGCGACACTGTAGGCTTTGAAATGGGATAACGCCAAAGCAGTATTGTTTTGTTGGGTGTAAATGTCACTCAACAACTTCTCGGCAATCACTACTTGTTCCAAGACTTTGATAGATTGTGCTAAAGACAACGCTTTTTGCGCGAATGTGATGGCTTGTGTGGTTTTGTTTTGTTCAAAATACAGTTGCCCTAACAATAAATAAGTATCGCCTACGCCAAACTTATCCTCGATGCTTTCGAAAGTTTGAATAGCGGCATTCCAATGTTCGATGGCTTTTTCCGGTTGTTTTGCCGCTTTGAAGTACAAACCAAAATTATTATGCCACTCGCCCAAAGCTCTTGGATTTGGGTTTTTATCTAAGACCGATTTTGCTTTGTTGTAATACTCCAGAGCTTTTTTCGGATTGTTTTGTTTCAAGTAGCCATTAGCAATGTTGGTGTATGTTATACCAACATTCGGATCATTTAGTTTTTCTTGGATTTTTTGGGCTTTGACAAAATAAGCCAATGCTTTAAAATCGGAGGACAGCGATTTATAGACTATGCCGATATTGTTGTAGAGTTTGGCACATTTTTCTTCCTCTTTAAGCTGTTCGTAAATTTTGACTGATTTCAGATAATACTGCAAGGCTTTGGCATAATTGCTTTGTTCTGAAAAAACAATACCGATACTTCCCATAGCTTTGGCCAAGCCTTTTTGCTTTTCCGCATGATTGTCTATCGAAGCATTTTCAAATAAGTGCTGCGCATCGGTAAAAAAACTTAGTGCTTTTTGATAATCACCCAGAATGATATTGGCGTTTCCTAAATTGAGTAATGCATTCCCTTTGGCCAGCTGGTAATCCGTTTTATGGGCCAAATCATAGGCTTTTTGCGCATAGACCAACATCGCTTTAGGATCAGAAGTTTTGTATTGATCGGCTATAGCATTGAGCAATTGGGCTTTGTCAATATCATTTTTGGTTTTGCCCAGCACAGCAATCAAACTGTCTGCTTTAGTGTTTTGGGCTGTAGCCGAAAAAACGGTCACACAACACAAAGCCACCGCAAAAGAGTAAAGTATTCTCATGATAATTAAGTCAATGCTATTTCTAACAAATGTATAATTTCCATTTGGAGCGAAAAACAGTAAATGAGAATTTGCAGTCTTTAGTCGAGAATTTGACAAAAAAATCCCGAGTGGAAACTCGGGATTCAGTATTTTATTTTGGGTAATGCTTATGACAAAGCCGCTTTCACTTGGTCGGCTGCTTCTTGGAATTGTACCGCAGATAAAATCGGCATTCCTGAATTGTCAATCAATTCTTTAGCAATTTCAGCATTGGTTCCTTGCAAACGCACGATAATCGGCACTTTGATTGCATCGCCCATATTTTTGTAGGCATCCACAACACCTTGTGCCACACGATCACAACGAACGATTCCTCCAAAGATGTTGATTAAAATTGCTTTTACGTTTGGATCTTTCAAGATGATACGGAAAGCGGTTTCGACACGTTTCGCATCAGCCGTTCCTCCAACATCTAAGAAGTTGGCCGGTTCGAAACCAGCGTATTTGATTAAGTCCATGGTAGCCATTGCCAATCCGGCACCGTTTACCATACAACCTACAGTTCCGTCAAGGTCAACGTAGTTCAACCCCACTTCTTTGGCTTCTACTTCGATTGGATTTTCCTCACGAATGTCGCGCATGTCCGCATATTTGGCTTGTCTGTATAAAGCGTTATCATCGATATTCACTTTGGCATCCACCGCCATGATTTTGTTATCAGAGGTTTTTAAAACCGGGTTGATTTCAAACATTGAAGCATCAGACCCGATGTAAGCATTGTATAACGCTTCCACAAATTTCACCATTTCTTTGAAAGCATTTCCGGAAAGCCCTAAATTGAAGGCAATTCTTCTGGCTTGGAAACCTTGCAATCCTACTGACGGATCGATTTCTTCGGTGAAAATTAAATGAGGTGTATGCTCGGCAACTTCTTCAATATCCATTCCGCCTTCGGTAGAATACATAATCATGTTTCTTCCTTTGGCTCTGTTTAATAAAACCGACATATAAAACTCTTGTGTTTCACTTTCTCCGGGATAGTAAACATCTTCAGCAATTAATACTTTGTGTACTTTTTTCCCTTCCGGTGGTGTTTGAGGTGTTTTGAGCATCATTCCGATGATTTGCTCTGACAATTCCTCCACTTGTTGCAAGTTTTTGGCCAATTTAACTCCGCCGCCTTTTCCTCTACCTCCGGCATGGATTTGGGCTTTGATTACGTGCCATCCTGTACCGGTTTCTGCGGTTAATTGTTTAGCAGCTGCTACTGCTTCAACCGGACTGTTAGCTACAATGCCGCGTTGCACTCTTACCCCGTAACTGGCTAAAATTTCTTTTCCTTGATATTCGTGAATGTTCATATTGAAGATTTTATTTGTGTTGCCATGCTGAAATTGAATTCAGCAATTGTGTGACAAAAGTAATTAATTAGTCGCAAACGAAAAAGAAATGTATACCAATTTAGTATATTTAATCTACCTCTTTAAAAATTGCCGCAAAAACGAGTATGCAACTTACTTTTTAATTAAAGTCTGAGCGCCAATACCAAACGCAAAACGTTGCCCTTTCAAAATAGCCGAATTCTGTTATTTTTTTCTTTGGAATTGCGCCATTCGCGACTTAGCTTTGCATAAAATTTAAAATTCTTATGATGCAAACGAAAGATTTATTAGCACTTTCCCAAGAATTCGGGAATCCCTTGTATGTGTATGATGCTGAAAAAATAGAATTTCAGTACAAACGTTTAGCGAATGCATTCTCTAAGGTGGAGAAGCTTCGCATCAATTACGCTATGAAGGCCTTGTCTAATATTTCTGTATTAAAGTTATTGAAAAACTTGGGTTCCGGCTTAGACACTGTTTCGTTACAAGAAGTGCAACTGGGTTTACATGCCGGTTTTACTCCGGACAAAATCATTTTTACACCTAATGGTGTTTCCTTTGAAGAGATTGAAGCGGTAGCGCAATTAAGCGTTCAAATCAATATTGATAATTTGTCGGTATTAGAACACTTTGGTACTAAATACCCAAAAGTTCCGGTTTGTATTCGTATTAATCCGCATGTCATGGCCGGCGGGAATGAGAATATTTCGGTTGGGCATATAGACAGTAAATTCGGGATTTCCATTTACCAAATTCCGCACATTTTACGCATAGTAGAAAATACTAAAATGCACATCAACGGTATTCACATGCATACCGGTTCAGATATTTTAGACATTGAAGTGTTTTTGTATGCTGCCGAAATTTTGTTTGATGCCGCTAAACAATTCAAAGACTTAGACTTCTTGGATTTTGGTTCCGGATTTAAAGTGCCATACAAAAAAGGAGATATTGAAACCAATATAGAAGAATTGGGAAAAAAATTAACCAAACGCTTTATGGCTTTTGAAAAAGAATACGGTCGCGAACTGACTTTAGCTTTTGAACCCGGGAAGTTTTTGGTGAGTGAAGCCGGTTATTTTTTGGCTACCGTAAATGTCATCAAGCAAACAACCTCTACCGTTTTTGCCGGAATTGACAGCGGTTTTAACCATTTGATTCGTCCGATGTTTTACGGTTCGCAGCATTCCATTGAAAACATCTCTAACCCAAAAGGCAAAGAGCGATTCTATACTGTCGTTGGATACATTTGTGAAACCGATACTTTTGCCAGCAACCGCCGAATTACTGAAATTCACGAAGGCGATACTTTGTGTTTTAAAAATGCAGGAGCTTATTGCTTTTCGATGGCGTCCAATTACAACTCTCGTTTCAAACCTGCGGAAGTTTTATGGAAAGACGGCAAAGGTCATTTGATTCGTCAAAGAGAAACTTTTGAAGATTTATTGCAAAACCAAATTATGGTGGAAGTATAAAACAAAAACCCGAGTATTTAACTCGGGTTTTATTTTATTTACCAAGAACTTCTTCTAACACTTCACTATCTGTAGCGTTAGGTAAAGTTATTTTGAGCTTTTTGGCTAAGGTCGGTGCAATTTGGGTAATCACTTTTTTGTGGTACGATTCCCCGCTGTTGATATTCCAACCGTAAAAAATTAATGGTACATTGGTATCATAAGTATACGGTGAACCGTGTGTGGCACCGGTAGCCGAATACTCTACAAAACCCGGTTTGTAAACAAAATACAAATCCCCGTTTTGTGTAGGATCGTATCCTTTGAAGACAAAGCCCAGCAACATGTCATTAGCTCCGGAAGTTAAAATTTCTTCTTCGGTGTAAACTCGTTTTACATAGTTTTTGGTGTATAAAAAATCTTTGAAACTTTGCTTGACTTTGGTCAAATCAAAACCTTTGTTTTTAATGATGTCTTTATCGAAATGCACATTATAGCTATCGTATTTCAACAATAAATTGACTCCGAAAGTTTGCTCCGAAAACGCAATTAAATCTTTGGTAACGTCTTTATAACTGATATTATCTACCGGATACTTGTTTTCTTTTAAATGGGTAGAATTTTCGGCACAGGCATGATCGGCGGTTACAAAAACCAAATAATTTCCTTTCCCGACAGTTTTATCCAAATAAGTTAGAAAATCGGCTATGGTTAAATCCAATCTTAAATAGGTATCCTGAATTTCAATAGAACGCGGTCCGAAAGTATGTCCGATATAATCGGTTGAAGAAAAACTAACGGCTAAAAAATCGGTAATTTCATCTTTCCCCAAGGCTTCTTTTTCGATAGCTCTTTTAGCCAAATTGGCCAGCACATCGTTTCCGAAAGGCGTTACTCTTAATACACCGGCATCGTTGCTTTCGTACATTTCTTTTAAGTTGTATGGGAAAACGGGTAGCTTTTTGTAGAGTTTGCCTTCGTAGTTATTGTTATCGGCTAAACTTTCATTGTAAGTTTCGATTGGTCTGAGCAAGTTCCAACCGCTATTGAAATAGGGTAAATATTGTTTTTCTTGATTGAATTCGGTTACCCATTTCGGCAAAGTTTTTCCGTAGAAAGAACTCGAAATAAAATCGCCCGTTTTGGTATACCAAAAAGCCCAATCGGCGAAATGTCCGGCCGGTAGAATAGCGCCTCGGTCTTTGATACTCATACCGATTACTTTTCCTTTGAAGTTGGTTGCCAATTTTAATTCGTCGGTTATGGTAGAAGCTTGGAGATTTTTAGGCGACATTTTACCTTCTTTTTCGGTACCGGGAACTAAAGTTGTCACACTGTCGTCATCGGTACAATAGACTTCTTTTTTTAAAGTGCGATGGAACCATTCGTTGCTAACGATACCGTGTAAAGACGGAGTGGCTCCGGTGTAAATAGAAGCATGACCCGGAGCGGTATAAGTAGGCATATAGTTGTAATGCATATTATAGAAAGTAAAACCATCTTTCATCAATCGCTTGAATCCGTTCTCGGAAAAGTCATTTTGAAAACGATACAGGTATTCTGTTTTCATTTGATCGATGACAATCCCAACCACCAATTTCGGTTTTTGTTGTGCCGCTAAACTAACTACGAACAGCGAGAAGAACAGGGTAACTATTTTTTTCATGGCATTTTACATTGAATCACAAAAATAGCAATAACTAGGCAAACCTTCGGTTTATTTGTGTTAATGTAAAGTTAGATTTGGTATAAAAACAAATGCACACTCGTTAAAGCATGCATTTGACACAAAAATCCCAATTTTAAAAACAACATTAAAACAACTAACTTTATTTTAAGATCATAAACGTACACCTACGATTGGTGGCATGTTCCGCCTCGGTACAATCATTTTTAGGACAGATGATAAGTGGTTTGCTTTCGCCGTAACCCACCGATCTTAAGCGACGTCTGTCAATTCCGTTTTGCACCAAATACTCTAAAGCAGAGGCAGCTCTACGATTAGACAATCTAAGGTTATACATTTCGGAAGCTCTGGAATCGGTATGCGAACCAATTTGAATTTCCATGTACGGGTATTTTTTCAACAAACCAACCAACACGTCCAATACTTGTGCGGCTTGTGGCTTGATATTCCATTTGTCTAAATCGAAGTAAATGTTTTCGAGTTCGATTAATACCGTACCATCTTCTTTTTTGTTGATGATGTCTTCGGCGTCGTAATATGATTCGACTTTCATTTGTAGATCGAGGTATACTTTACCTTTCTGACTAGTATCAAACTCGGCTTCGGCCGGAATATAGAAATCCTTGAAAGCCATGATTTTGTATTTCTTGTTAGGCTCGGTATTGAATGTAAAATCGCCATCTTTACCCACAACCACTTCTTCCAACAATTCACCTTTATCATTGTACAATTTGACTGTTGCACCTGGTAATAGTTCTAAAGATTTCAAGTCGCGTACTTCACCTTCAACCAAGTATTGCAGTTTGTTTTCTTCGCGGATAAAAGTGTATAAATTATCATCTCCGGTTCGGTTAGAAGCGAAATAACCTTTATCGTTAACTTCATCCAAAATATAATTAAAATCGTCCATCTCACTGTTGATGGTAGAACCAAGATTGAGCGGTTTATCAAATTCGGTTTCCGACAATTTAAAACTTTTAAAAATATCGAGATTTCCATTGCCTTGATGACCGTCGGAAGCAAAGTATAACGTTCCGTCTTCAGTTACAAAAGGAAACTGTTCGCGATGAATGGTATTGATGGTTTCGCCTAAATTGCGAGGTTGGCTGAAAGTACCGTCTTGAAGAATATCAACTACAAAAATATCCATCGAACCAATAGAGCCTTTCATATCACTGGCAAAGAACAACTTCTTGCCGTCTTTGGTTAAAAAAGGGTGTTCCACCGAATATTCATCGCTGGAGAAAGCACACATTTTAACGTTGGTCCATTTGCCGTCGACAAATTCGGCTTTATAAATTTTTACAGTAGCAACTCTTTCATTATTGATTTCCACTTGTTTGTCTCCGGTACGATTGAAATACATGATTTTACCGTCGGCGCTAAACGTTGCATTACTTTCATGTTTTTTGGTGTTGATAATTTCCGAAAACGGTTCAACCTTTACCAATTGTCCTTTATCATTTAAAGATGCCATGAATAAATCCAAATATGGTCTTCCGTTCCAATTATAGGATTTATCATCTTCAGCATTTCGGAGAGAAGCAAATGTTACTTTATCGCCGTAAAATGCAATTCCGAAATCACCGTTAGTTTTGTTTTTCGACATCATTTCGAGCTTATAACTATCCGGAGAATTTCGGGTGGCGTTTTTCATAAACTTGGGCGTATTTTGTTCAAAGCCGATATACTCCGACATGATGACATCGCCTTTATCAAAATCTTTAGTGCCTTTGAGTGCATTGGCATATCTGAAATAAACGTCCTTTTTTACACTGTCTTTGAAGGTAAAAAACAGCTGTCCGTAAGCCCGAACTGCATTGTCCATTTGGAAATTATAATAATAGCAATCCCCTAAATTTTGCAATACCTCTCGAGATTGCGGTAACTGTTCATAAGCCTCAGCGGCTTTGATATAGGCTTTCCGATTAAACAAAGAATGGGCTTGTTTAACACTGACTTTTTTTTGGGCAAAAAGAGTGGTGATACTGCAAAAAATAAATAATATGTAAATAACTTTTTTCATCGTATCCGTTTTAGAAGAATCTTGGGGATTTATCATACCCTTTTCCTGATGACATTCGACCTAAATCTAAGTCGAATAAAACAAAAATCTCATGCGAACCCGTATTGAAATTTCTTAGGTTCGTCAATGTGTAATCATAAGAATAGCCTATTCTGAGCGTAGGTGTTACATAAAAACTAGCCAATCCACTGACAGAATCATCTAAACGATATCCAATTCCGGCTTCAAATTTATTATTGATTAAAACATTAGTTGTTAAGTCGACAGAAAGTGGCGCACCGGCAACCCCTTTGGCCATAAAAGCGGGCTTGACTTTTAAATTGTCATTGCCATTGAAGGTGAAGACATAACCACCGGTTAAAAAAAAATGTATAGCTTCTACTCCACTGGTCGTAATACCGTTGGTATTTTCGATATGTTTGGTGGTTAGTAAATTTGGTGTTGAAAACCCTAAATAATAGTTGTCACCAAACAAATACGTTCCCGCTCCGATATTAGGGAATGTCTGACTCAAATTATTTTGAAAAGCCGGATCCGGTAGCGGATCAGTATATTGGAATCCGTTGAAATTGGTACTGAAAAGCGTTACTCCTGCTTTGACTCCAAAAGACAATCGAGTCGTTTCGGACAGAGACAAAACATAGGCAAAGTCAGCAAAAATATTACTCTCGTTCACCACATCACCAATTTCGTCATGCACTACTGACAATCCTAACTCGATTTTTTTAGAGATAGGTTTATGCACAAAGAAGGACTGAGTAGTTGGTGCTCCTTCAATTCCGACCCATTGTGCGCGATAAATACCGCCCATTTTAATAATGTCTTTATCTTCCGTGGCATAAGCCGGATTGATCACGCTCATATTGTACATATAATGCGTGAATTGCGGATCTTGTTGGGCTGCTAATTTGGAAGAGCACATTGCTAAAAGCAAGGTTACAAAGCAGTATCGAATCATATGTTTTTTTGTTGTACTCATCTTCATTATCTGTTTAGATAAACTCTTCCTTGAACCGGTTTTCTGACACCATCGTTGAAATAAAGAATATAGAAATAAACACCGTTTGGCAATATATTGTTGCCTAAGTTCAGTCCGCTCACTGTGGTGGTTCCATCCCAGTTAGGCGTATTTCTGTTTCCTGTGTAAATAAGATTGCCGTATCGGTTGTAGACTTCTAATTTGAAGTTAGGGTAAAGAATCGGCAAGTTCTCAATTTCAAAAGTATCATTGATACCATCGTTATTAGGAGAATAGCCATCAGGAATCAATATATCATCACACACGGTCAAATCAACTGTTACTTCTAATCTCACCGAACCCTCACAACCACTGGCTGTAGTTAACGCTGCATAATAAGTTGTTCCGTGTATTAGTAAATCGGTACTGTTATATGCGGTTCCGCCACTTGGTGCATTATACCAAATTACTGTTGGGAAGCCAACTAAATTTCCTGATAGGCTTTCAATAGTCGGATTATCATCTTCACAGAAAAGATTCCCGTCTTGAATGATTTGCGGCGTGCCCAATTGAGTCACATTAAAATCAACCGGTGGGAAAATATTTCCGGTTGTCCCACAAGTCGTATTTACAGATACAAGTTGGGTGAATGTTAACGTTGTAGTGCCATTATTTAATAACTCTGAAGCCGGAATACTGAAAGTTCCCGTTCCTCCGGCAATAGTAACAGTTACCGTTGTACTGGCGGAATTAGCCCCTGACAATTGGTAAGTTAAAGAATAATCGCCATCGGCTAAATTATTAGCTCCTAATATCGTGACCAAACTGGCAAAGTTGGCACAAGTATCTTGTACTGAAACAGTAGCATTTTGCAAACTTGGCAACGGATTAATAACCAAAGATACTGAAGCACTTTCTGTAGTATTAGTACAACCCGTAGTTGCTATTATACCAAAAATTGTCAAAGTATAATTTCCTGAAGCTGTAAAAATATTAGCAGGAACACTAAACTGACCTAAGCCACCGGTAATAGTAACATTTCCGGAATTGTTGGTAGTAGGATTGGCACCAGGTATGGAATAATTGAATTGATAAACACCATCAGGTAAATTAATGGCATTTGAAATAGCCACAGTAATAACACTGCCGAAACAAACCGGACTTGAACTCAAATTAGCACTATCAAGATCAGCTAAAGGTCTAACAATAATTTGAGCGGTAACCCCTATTAAAGTATTTGAACAATTGGTCACCGTATTTACAATAGTACTAAAAGAAACTACAGTAGTTCCAATATTAGGCAATAGTGAAGCCGGGATATTGAAATTCCCAATACCATTGGCAATAGTTACCGTAACTGTTTGAGTGGTTGCTGTATTGGCTCCGGATAAATCATAACTTAAAGTGTAGTTTCCATTAACCATTCCGTTCAAAC